>CAZOSU010000032.1:0-14294 GCA_964582515.1 uncultured Acetatifactor sp.
GTGGATGCCCCGCCACAGGCAACACATGAAAGCGCAAGTACAACAGTAAGCGCCATAGCAATAAGTTTTTTCTTCATACTAAATTCCTCCTATATAGTAATCTCTGTCCCCCCAAAGAACATATCTGTATAAATATACAATTTTTTCCATATTTTTTCAAGTTTAAATTGGAAAAACCAGCATTTTTACACACTTTTTTATTTGTTATCTCGCCAATTCGTAGTAAAGTCCCTTCTTCGCCATCAGCTCCTCGTGGGTACCCTCTTCCGCGATGCCCTTATTGCTGATATATAAAATACGGTCCGAATTACGAATGGTAGAGAGTCTGTGGGCTACGATAAACGCCGTCTTATCTTTAATCAGAATATCCAGCGCCTCCTTTATGTAAAGCTCCGTCTCCGTATCAATAGCACTGGTGGCCTCATCCAAAATAATCACGGAGGGATTTTTCAGGACGATTCTGGCAAAGCTGATTAACTGCTTTTCTCCGGCAGATAAACCGCTTCCTCTCTCCTCCAGCACATGCTGATAACCGCCATTTAATCTCTGGATGAATTTATCCGCAAAAATGGTCCTGGCTGCGGCGATACATTCTTCATCCGTGGCATCCCACTTGCCGTAACGGATATTGTCCATAACAGTTCCCTTGAAAATAAAGGGGTCCTGCATAAGTACTCCAACCTCTTTTCTTAACGAATAAAGGCTGGCGTCCCTTACATCAACTCCGTCAATGGTCACATTTCCTTTCTTTACGTCGTAAAAACGTGTAAGCATATTGACCACCGTGGTCTTTCCCGCACCGGTAGGACCTACCAGCGCAATGGTTTCTCCCGGAGCTACGTGAAGGTTAAAGTTCTCCAGAAGATTGATATCCTCCTCATAGGAAAAGGTCACATTGTTAAAATCCACCTTACCTCTTACATTACAAAGGGTTATTGCATTTTCCTTATCCGCAATCTCTAAGGGATAATCGATGGTATCAAACACCTGCTCTAAATTCGAGCTCACCTGCGCCAGCTCCTGAATAATGTTAGAAATCTGTGAGAGCGGGTCCTGGAAGGAGCTCATATATGTGGTAAAGGTAATTACTACCCCCGCCGTTATCATATCGTTTCCGCCTAAAATCAGTGCCAGCGCCACACCATAGATGCACAGCGTTCCTATGTGCCAAAAGGACATTACCACCGGATGATTCAAACGGGCACGCTTTACGATATCCCACCACATATTCACACTTTCCTCATGAATATCCTTATAGACATCCTTGTTTATGTCAATACGATTGTAATTCTTCACAATCTGCTCTCCCATAATGGATTCCACCAAAAATGCCGTACGATTGGAATTCTTGGCACGGTGCACGGAATACATTTTACGGAGTCTGGAACGCAGAATAAATACCACGGTCAGCATGGGGATAACCACAGCAAATACAATCAATGTAAGCATCGGGCTTAAGGACAGCATAAAGACTGTCACCACCACAATTTTCACAATGTATATGGCAAACATCATGACATAATTGGAAAAAAAGTCTGCCAAGCCATTGATATACTCCGTCACACGTACCACAATCTTACCGTCGGGACGATTGTCAAAGTAATCAAAGGACAGCTTTTGTAAACGGTCAAAAATATCCGTACGGATATGGGAAATAATCTGAAGTCCCATCTTTCCCATGCTTCTGGACTGAACAAAGGTAGAAAGAATCTCCACCGCCGCCAGAAGCACCAGTCCGCCGCCAAGCAGCGCCAGCTGTTTATAATCCTTATTTACCACCACCTCATCCACTATCAGCTTCAAAAGTCTGGGCGGAAATAAGGACACCACCGATGCCACCAGCATCATACAGGTCATCAGAAATAACAGCCTTTTATACGGCAATATGTATTTTAACGTTCTGCCCAGCTGCTTTATATCTATTTTCTTCTCAATTTTCTCATCCTCGAAAAAGGTATTGCGCTTTGCCATCAGTTGTCACCTCCCTTTTCTGCGAGGCTGTCATAATCCACGGTACCTGCCTGCTGCTCCTTTTGCACATTGTACACACGAGCAAAGCTTCCTCCCAGCTCCATCAGCTCCTGAAATGTGCCGCGCTCTGTTATTTCCCCATCACGCATATAGAGAATTTCGTCGCAGTCCACCACGGATGAAAATCTGTGGGCAGTGATAATCAGCGTCTTCTCTGCAAAATTCTCATAAATATTTTTAAGCACCTGACGCTCCGTATTTACATCCAGCGCACTGGTGGAATCATCCAGCACAAAGATGGGAGCATTTTTGTGGAAGGCTCTGGCAATGGATACACGCTGCTTCTGCCCACCGGAGATACCAAGTCCTCTCTCTCCTACGATGGTCTTATATCTATCCGCCAAAGCATCGATAAACTTATCTGCCTGGGCATGGGTGGCCGCCTTTGTCACCATATGCTCATTGATGTCCGGTCTGCTGTAGGCAATATTGGACTCAATGGTATTGGAGAAAAGGAATACATCCTGAAATACATAGGAATACATATTACGCAGATTCTCCAGACTAAAGTCCTTAATATCCCGGCCATCGATGGTGATGCTTCCTCCCGTAATATCCCGGATACGCACCAGGGTTTTTAACAAAATACTCTTTCCGGAGCCGGTTTCTCCTACAATACCCACCTTCTTACCATAAGGAATGGATAGGTTGATATTCTTTAAAATATCCTGTCCGTCAATCTGCAGGGATACATTTTTCAACTCAATATCAGGTGTATCACAGCGAAGCCCGGATTCCCTGCTGTCAGGAACATTACTGCTCTTTTCCATAAACTTCTTCAGCTCCAGCCCGGCAATGGTCTGCTGCTGCATGTTGAAGATATGGTTATTTAGACCGGTAATATTATTCATAATACGCATGACATAAGTGGATGAGGTCAGGATATATCCCACTGTCATCTGTCCCTGCATAACTAAAATCGCACCAATGATAATGGTACTGATGTAGGCAATCTGTTTGATGGAGTTGAAGGTCAAATCAAACTTGGAGGAAAGCCATATCTGCTTTCGTCTCGCTTCCAGAAAATTATTATTGGAATCTGCAAATTTCTCCTTCTCCAGCTCTTCATTGGTGAAGGAACGCACAATGCGTACCGCTGCAATATTTTCCTGCGTAGTCAGGTTCATGGCCGCACTCTTCTCACGGATTTCCTTAAAATTCACCCTGGCCTTTTTCTTAAAATCCAATACCGTAAGCACCAGAAAAGGCATCAGTATCAACGGAATGATAATAAAGGAAATATTAATGCCTGCAATCAGTATCAGCGTAGTTACCAGCATAAAAACAGCATCCCCAAGGTAAGGAATTCTGTGGGCAAAAAGCTCCTTAAACATGATGGTATCACTGTTTAAAATCTGCAAAAGCTCACCGGAATTATAATTTGCGATAGTCTCTGAATCCAGCTCCATCAGCTTACCGTAGGTCTCGTAGCGCAGCTCCGTCTCCAGCTTTAAGCCCACCCATTCCTGCATAAGGTCTCTGATATATATCAGCACAATGCGCAAAAGTGTCATCAGGGTGTACACGGCTGCAATGGAGAAAAACAACTGCATGGTATGTACTGCGCCGAATTTGCCGGTCAAAAGAAAATGGAACATTCCTCCACTTTCCGGAGTAACTTCTCCCTTTTGTATAACAAAATCAATTAACATTCCTGCCAGCATGGGTAACAAAAGCTCTGCGTAAATCCCCAGAAAACTGAAGATTTCCGCCAGTATGGCCACCGGCATGCTTTTCTTAAAAAATTTAAAACCAAACTTCAGCGTTTCCATCATGTCCTCCTCATATTGAAAACACGCTTTATCTGTTACGGTACTTTGCTTATTTTACAATAAATCCCGCAGGAAGCCTCCAGGATGAATTGGTATAATAAAAGGTCACACTGGACATCAGGTACTCATCCTCATAATACATACAAGAAGAGCTTCCGCCATCCAGATTGGCAGCATTTACTGCTTCAAACTCCTCCATCACAGAAATCAAATCTGCACAGGAAGCTCCCAGATGTCCGGACTTTCCTCGTCCGTCCGTTACAAACATAAGGACGGAGCCGTCCGCCCTTTGCCCAATGGCAGTTCTGGGATTTAAACCACTTCCGCTGCCACTCATCTCTCTGGACTGCCCATTAATAATCAGCTGCACAAAATGGTTGTTGGCATCGCTGGCCTCTTCCTGAAAGGTAACGGCATCTCTTATCTTCATCTCTTCCACCAGATTTTCGATATCCTTAGAATCCATGTCTGAGATATCAATAATCTGCAAAATATTATCCTCTGTAAATCCAATCAGCACCAGTCCGGGATATTCCTGGGGCTTATTATGCTGAATCTCACCATTTGACACGATTACTCCATAGGGTGCACCACCGGAATTGTTCTCGGAATTGTATAGACCACCATTGATTCCGCCGATGGCATCGTTATCCTTTACCAGCTTATCCAGCGTCACACCCTTTTCCTTCCATGGGTAAATGGTTGCAAGGGATATTCTGGAAGGGTCCTTCACAATCATCATAGTTCCGGTATAAGTGCTTCCGGCCACTTCGATAATCTCAATATCCGCCTGGGTATCTGCCTGCATCTCGCTTCCACTGGTTTCCAGACTGCCAAAGCTACCCGCCTGAATTAAATTCGTATCAATTTCCACGTTGAATTCCTTCATGGAATTCATGTCAACAATCTCTTGAATTTCCTCCGGAGACAAAAACCAGGAGGCAAGAAATTTCAGCTGCCCCGTCTCTAATATAGTGGTAACAAAGGTCTGCTGCACATTAGGGAAGGAATCAGAGCACATCATCCTTAACGAAAGATACAATATCACCACCACTGCTGCCACAAGGGTCATAAGGCAGATAAAAAGTCTTAGAAAAAAGACTCCCAAAGCTCTCGCAAAGCCCCTCTTTTCTGTCGTATTTTCACTACTCATTACCTACAATCTCCTTCATACCGGCGATTTTCCATGTGGGATTCTCCACGCCATCCTCCGTATCATCATATTTCACGAAATAGAATCTGTCGTTCATGGTATCGTCCACCTTCTTGCCCGTTGGAAGCTGCATATGCTTTACAAAGGAGATATCCACAGAAAAGCAATTCTCTGCAAGCCACATAAAATTACTTACCTTTTCTTCCGAAAAAGCCGGACTTAACAAGGTATGCTGGCTGGTAAACTTAATATCCACACCCGTAGCATACTTCCTTGCCACTTCATACTGATAAGAATCTCTTATAAGATGTGGCTTTACCTCTGCAAAGGGCAGGTCGTTTGACATAAAAAGACTCCAGCTCTGCGCCACAGAAAGCACGTCTATCTCATCCACAATCTCTTCGGGCACCTCCGGTGCGCCCTCCATGCAGCCGATAAAATCATGCTCCCTTACTGTCTTATCATAGGAAAGCAGATTTCCCTGCACATCCTGTACCGTTACCTCTGCACCATCCTCTAAAATAGCAATATCATAAATGGCAATCCTTGGGATATCCGGCACATACTCTGCAAAGGCAGCATACTCCGGATTGTCAGAGAACTCCACCGCACCCTTAATCAGCTCCCGACCGACGTAAGTCAAGGTATAACGACTGTCCGCAGTAATCTGAAACTGCGTCAGTGGAAGGGTGGTACCACCTTCATAATTCACTTCATTTCCATATACATCAGCAATGCATACCTGTGGCTTTTCCAGTGTACGGATATGATAAAGGACACGACCGTCCGGCTGCGCCTCTCCCTCAAATGCTTCTCCGTTCACCATGACATCAAGTGCTCCCGGCAGCATCAGAGTATAATCATAAAACTCTGCCAGCACTACACCTTCCTTGATGGCAAAGCTCACCGGCTCGCCCAAGTGATTCTTTATGACCAAATCCGGCCTTTGATATAATCCCGGAAAGCTGTAAGTGATTTGGCTGCCTTCCCCGGCTGTTCCCTCCTCTTTTTTCAGTTCCATGCCATTGATACTGACATAAAAATCTTCAGGAACGGTAAGCGTATAATCCTGAGCCTCCCACAGGGGCTTCACCCATTCAATCTGCCATTCCCTAAAGCTTAAAACAGTCAGCTTGGTATATGCTTCCCCCAAGGCCTTCAGCTTCACCTCTGCCAGAAGTGTGCCGTCATTCTCAATATTATAATACAGCTCATCCTCTTCGTGAGAGATACTCTTTTGAGAAAATGTCATGGTATCCTTCTGAAACAACTCCAGATATTTCTTCTGCACATCCATATGTGCTTCATATACCCCCGGTGTTACTTCACTCAATCCATACACTTCAAAAAAGTCACCCTCTGCCGCATCCGTCGCCAGCATTTCCATGGCCTCCGCCACACATTTTTCCGGGCGCATTTCCTCATACTGCTGCAATGTCCTGTTCACATACAAAAGAGCTGCAACCACGCCCGTGATTATCAGCAAAAGGTATATCAGATATATCCATCCAAAGGATATCCCTTTTCTTTTCATTGGTCATTCACCTACCTAATTCTTACTGTCAAAAACCCACTTATGCTGAATCCGGAAACTAAAGAAAAACAAAATGGTATCCACCACAATTTTCAGCAAAGTGGAAAGTCCCGGAGAAAGGATTTCAAAGGTATTCTCCAGTACAAATACACAAAGGGCAGAAACAAAAATCTGCACCACTACTAAAGCATAGTATTTCACAAAGGTAGCCTTCGTCACGCTATCCTTAAATACCAGCTTGGCGTTCAGAACATAGTTCACCACCGAAGAGACTGCTCTGGCCACCAGTGCTGCCAGAAAGGTCAGGGGGAGAAAATCAAAGGGGGAGCTTCCCCATCTCTTCACTATATAAAACAACAATGCATCAATCAGAAAGGATGCCGAGGAACTGAAGGCATATTTCAAAATCAGCCCATAAATCCGCAGACTATCCCACACCACATGAAAATGTGAGGTCTGGTTCTCATCGATATAAACAGTGCTAATCTCCACCTGCTCATAAGGAATATTATACTTATTCAGCATCAATAGCTGATTAGTTTCATACTCATAGCGGTCTCCGCCGGCCGAAAGCAACGTTTTCAGATACTTTGCCGGAATTCCCCTAAGTCCTGTCTGGGTATCCTTAAGCTTCATTCCGAAAAACAGGCGAAATACCGCTGCGGTAATCCGATTTCCCGCCACGCTTCTGGCAGGAATATCACTCTTTGAAAAATCCCTTACACCTAAAATCACTTTGCCCTGACTGACAACCTCCCGGGAAACGACTGCAATATCCTCCGGCAGATGCTGACCGTCCGCGTCGGCAGTCACCACTCCCGCATAGCCCTTACGCTCCTCTGCAAAAAAGCTCATGGCTGTCTTAAGTGCGCTCCCCTTCCCCTTATTTGTCTCATGGGTTAAGAGTGTACACTGAGGATAAGTGCGCACCCTTTCAAACAGCGGTTCAAAGGCTTCTCCACTGCCATCGTTTACCACTAAAATATCTGTAAAACCGGTGCTTACAAGCTCATCCAACAGCTTTATTAACTTCTCGTCCGGTTTATATGCCGGAATTATCACGGATATCTCTCTTATATCCGCCTTTCCCTGTTCCTTCATACTCTTTCCTTTTCTACCACTTCATCCAAAATGGCACATTCTCATAGCCTACCACTACGGTAGGATGTGGCAAAATCTCTGCAAGAAGGGCACGAACCCATTCCTCTTTTTCCTTCCGTGCCTCCTCCTGCTGCCTTAGCTTTTCCTCCTCCAGCCGGAGCATTTCTGCTTCCTGCCTTGCAAGCTCCTCTGCTTCCCTCGCTGCGATTATGGCACGTTCCTCATAGCTTACCACATTTTCAAAAAAGTCGCCACCTACTATATCGACTCCCACCTGCGTATCGTACAAACCATATTTGCAGGGTGAATACTTTCTTATGTCTGCAGCCTTGGTTATCGTTTTTTCCTCTGTTCCGTAAATCCATTTGTAAAACCAGGTCCAGTGCTGACTCTTATGACAGGCAAAGCCATCCTGCGTCACCTCAAAGGCAGTCTTTCCTCCCAGGCTCTCTAAGGGTACATCAAAGTCCATCACGATGGGATTTTCCTCATAAAGATGCAGATAGGTTTTCTCCACCTGCCATGTACCATATTTCTCAGCACTTTCCGGATATTTACTCTCATCTGTGGCGTATTCTATGGCCTCCGTCAGTGCTGCTGAACAAAGTACATGGGTACCATGCCCATATTCCCCATCCAGATCGTGGGATACCACCACTAAGGGCTTAAACCGTCTGAGACACTCTGTAATATAAGCAACAAAATCATCATAGGTAATTCCCTGCGTCTCAAAAACTTCGGAGGCCTGCTTAAATGCAGTCTCTCTGTCCTTGGACTCGGCATACAAATCCGGGAAATCGGACATGATGGGGTAATTTCTTACTCCCACCGTCCAAAGACCATCCAGCTGCTCGTGGGGTCTTTGATGGTTCCGGCTGCCATTCACCTCAAAGTGCTGTACCACATAAGCCACCTGCACCTTAAGCCCTCTCTCCACGGCATAATAGGGCAATACCCCCGCAAAAAACAACTGTTCATCATCGGAGTGGGAGGAAATAAGAAGTAAGTCCGCCTCCTCGCAGGGTGGCTCCCATATCTGCACCCAGTCCGGCAGCTCCCCCTCTGAAAAAGCATAAATATCCGCAATCACCGTCTCCTTATCAAAGAAAAGCACAACTTCCTCCGGCAAATTATCAAAGGCCTCTGCCACATCAATAAATTCATGCAAAAAACCATTCTCTCCGCAGGAAATACTCTCCCCCGTGGCTGTATTAGTCAATATATAACTCTCCGGTACCCGGTCAAACTCTATGTAAATTGCGCTGATTCCATCCTCTCGGTCAATCTGCACCCTGCCACCGGACTCAACTGTCCGGTAGGTATCACTGTTTCCGTCACTCAATCTCTCCAGCTTCGTGACACCCTCTCCGCTTAAAACACTACCGGCATACTCTGCTTCCTGCGCACACACTGTCTTTCCCGGAAACAGCACGCAAAAAAGAGCCAGCGGCACAATCAAAAGTCTCTTTAAAAACATATGTCCTTCACCACTTAGTCTATTACATTTCTCACCCCAATAATGGGCTCAAATTCAATACTGCTGATAATAACACCCTTACGTTTATTTGCCGAATGTACAATCTGTCCATCGCCGATATAAAATGCCACATGGGTGCAGCTTTTCCCGCCGTTGGAGCTGTAACATACAATATCACCGGGCTGAATCTGGCTAATATCAATGCTTCTCCCCGCATTCTTGTATTGTCCTGATGGGGTACGACTGATAGAATAACCAAACTCCTTAAGAATCAGTGATGTAAAACCGGAGCAGTCAGTACCGGAGGTAAGACTGTTACCACCATTCACATACTTATTCCCCACAAACTGCAAGGCATAATTAATGATTTCCTTTCGCAGCTCCTCATTGGAGCTATAGGTCACTGTGGGAGGCACTACCTGAAGAACCTCCTCTGTCTTATCCTCTGTCTTACTCTGTACCTTCGGTTTTCTTGCCTCACGCTCCTTGTAAATAGCCTTTTGCTCCTTCTCCTGTGCAAGGCTTATGGCATAGCTGTAGCTTTCCGTCACCATCACATATTGAGCAGATAAATAGCCCTCCGTTTCTTCGGTATACTGCACCTTCAACCACTCTCCGCAGTCCTCTAAAATCTTTACTGTCTCTCCGTTTTCAAGATACCCTGCCTTTTTCGCTGAAGTAGAGGCCTTTTCTCTTACATTCAGCTTTTCGACCTGTACCTGGGCATACTTCACCACACAGGAATCCATCATATCCAAGGCCTCCTGCCCATAAATAAAATATTCTGCTTTTACATAGCCCTCCACATCCCCGGAGATAATCTTAAACCAGTCCTGCAGTTCCCCGGCCATGGCCTCAACCTCTGCCACCGCGCCACCGTACAGCTTCCCAACCACCTCTCCATCCGTGGAGGGCAGACTCCGAACGTTTACATAGTTTCTTACATCAGCAATAGCAAAATCTACATATTCACTCTCCGGTTCCTCCGTAGGTATGGGGGACGCTGTTATCACAGGCTCCGGTGACGCCGTTACTTCCGGTGCTAAAGCCGGTGTCGGCTCCGGCGTTGCCGTCACAGCAGGTGTTGGCACGGCTGTTGGCGACGCAGTAGTCTCTATTCCCCCCGATTCTGCCATGGATTCTGTCACCAGCTGCATGCCATATACCATCACCGTTTTCTCCTCCGGTATATTCCCTATATATAATAAAATGGTCATCCCCACACAAAAAAGTGCCTGGATAAGCCCCTTTAAATCCTTCATGTTCTTCCTTCCCGGACTATTTTATGTCCGATTCCTTATTCTTTCCGTACTTTTTAATCTTTATGCATTGCTCCACAGCTAAATGTTAGTTCAAATCATACATTTCGTCAATGTTTTTGCCATAAAAACTCCCCAGCCGCTTTCGCTGATGGGGAGCATTAAAATTATTTATTTAATACGATGATGGACACAGAATTTGCAGGCAGCTCTACTGCAAAGCAACCCTCTTTCACCGGAATTTCCTTAGAAACCGGCTGAATCAATTCTGCCTCTTTGGTATTGACATTGGAGCAATGTACCAGCTCCTCATCTCCGGTAAGCAGTATCCACTTTGCCTCGGCGTCCACTGCAAGGTCTTCCACCTTTATATCCACCTTCTTGACAAAGCTCTCTGCATTTACCAGTTTCATGTAAATCTTATTTTCATCCGCCGTTACACTGTGGTATACATCTCTGTTGTATGCCTCCAGCTTGCACTCTAAAAGTCCCTTCTGCTCCTTACTTCCATTCTCCTGATAGTAGCAGATTACTGCATTTCCGTCCGGTCCGCCATAGTTTACACAGATTTCATATTCCTTACCGGCTTCTACCTTTTCATCGTAGCATGCACGCAGATTGCCCGCATATACGCTGGATGAGTAGTCACCCATGGTATAGGCTTCCTTACCGTCCTTGTACACCTTAAGTCCGGTGCCACGCTTCTCATCTCCTACGCAGTACTGCAACAGGTTCTTGTCCTCTAAGCCTGCGCCTACGGAGATGGTTGCATTTTCTTCCACCTTTTCTACCGTCACCTCTACCTTATAATCATGCCATGACGGAGCCTCCAAATAGTATCCGTTCAGTTCTCCCCGGGCAAAAGCCTTCAACTGCTCACAGCCTGCTGTAAAGTCATGGGAAAGAATTATTTCTCCTGACTTATTACAGGTAACAGCCAGCTTCTTCCAGTTTACTTTTCCGGTAGCTGCAAGCAGAATTCCTCCATGAGGAGTAAGCACCTTCTTCTCACCCTTTGTATAGGTGGAGAAGCTGGTAGAAAGAAGCTTCCTTCCGATATATTTTGCAAAAAGCTGCTGCACATAGTAGTTTGGAGTACGCCATACAGCTTCGTTATCAAACCAGATGGCATCCGGTGTCCAGCGATAGGTGCCGTCAGAAACCACTTTATTAAACAGGGGAGCGGTAGCTGCCAGTCTGACTACATCGGAATTTTTCTCAAAACCGGTCATCACCGCTGCTTCTGCCACAGCTCCGGCCAGAGTATTCTTGTCACTGGATGCATACTCGCCCACAAATACCTTGGAGGTACGGCTATCATCTAATTTACCGTTCCGGTACCCACGGTAATAGTAATTGTACCTGTCCGCATTTTCCAGCAGATAATCGTTGGAGCGATAGTAATGCTCATCTACGATGGTATCCAGATAGTGCTCATTTTTCTCATACCAGGTCACTTCCTCGTCAAAGCTCTGCTCACCGTCGGTGAAGCGCACTGTTGCGCCCCCCTTCATGTAGCCTGCCAGGAATTTCCAACCATTCTGATAAGCATCATCATCCGCCTGTGCACCTGCCGTAGAAATAATATGCAGCTCATAGCCGGGATAATTTGCCTCCATATGACAATCGATAGCGTACTTAAATGCCTCAAAATTTGCAAAAAACTCTGTTCCCCAGTTCTCATTACCCACTCCCAGATAATGAAGCCCAAAGGGCGCCTCATGACCCATTTCCTTACGAAGAGCTGCCCATTTATTGTTCTCAAAATCCATACTGATGGCAAAATCAATCAGGTCCGTAAAATTGTCAATGTACTTTTTCTGTAGCTTTCCTCCTGCCGGATTGGCATAATCGGAACGAGCCTGACAAAGCACACCGCAGGCCATAACCGGAAGCGGCTCTGCATTTAAGTCCTCTGCCAGCTGGAAATACTCCATGTAACCAAGTCCCATGGTCATCATATAACCCCAGACATTGAAGTTCTCCTTACGCACTTCCACACTGCCCACGGATTCCTTCCAGTCATATACATTCTCCCAGATATAGGAGCCTTCGGAAATACAGCCACCCGGGAAACGAAGGAAGGCAGGATGCATATCCACCAGCATCTCTACCAAATCTTTACGAAGACGGTAATTACTGTTTCCTGCAAAGTTTACATGTGCAGTTGCAGAACTGCTCTCTTTTTTAGCTCCCCATACATCGGAAGGCATCATGGAAAGCATATCCACAGACATTGCACCGGCAAAGGTAATTTTCAGCTGACCCATTTTGCTTTTTACTGCTGCCATGGGCTCTGCAATATATTTCTTCCACTGATTATTTCCTTCTACAGACACTGTCACTTCATTACTTAATGCCACATCATTTTCATCCACCAGTACTATGCGGATTTCTCCCGCTTTTTCTGCCTTCGCCCATACGGTGAAATAATACTCTTCTCCCGCTTTTACATTCATGGACAGCTGATGTGTATTATCACAGAAGCCTCTGTTGTACAAGGTCGCTCCTGCAGGAACATCAATATAATATGCGTTGGTATCTCCATCCTTCAAGCCCAGGAATTCATTTAATCCCCCCTGGCTCCTTACTACTATCCTTTCCGTATCACCAAACCAGAAACGAAGGGGCTCATGGTTTCTTCCGGTGGACTTACCATCCTCTCCACTTCTGAAATCGTAGGTATCATAATGGAATGCTTCAAAGGAACGGTTCTGAATCATCTCTGCATAGATACCACCATCCGCCGCATTATTAATATCCTCGTAAAAAAGACCATATAAGGTTTCACTGATATCCAGTACTTCCCTTGCACCATGTACCGTAATTTCATAAGGCGCCAGCTCTGTGGGCAGTATGGATACTTCAAAGCTCTTGCTTTCCTTTAAATCACCGCAAGTCAGCTCTGCTGTAATGCATGCTCCTACCGGAGCAGATGGTGCATTTACCTTGCCGCTTTCAGAAATAATCTCCGGTCTGTCACAGCTCCACTTTACGGAAACCTTACCATTTACCAGGCTTTCCGGCAATTCCAAATCCTCACGAATAATCTTCTTCGGTGTAGGAAGGTATTTATCCTTTGCCAGCTTCAATATCTGTTCATCGGATAAAGAAGCACACATCAGCTGAATAATATCCTGCTCTGCAAGAGCACCTTCATACACTCTGAAATCAGAGATTGCGCCACAGAAATCCACATCCGCAACAAATTGGGAATGACCGATGTAATTGCATCCATAGTTTGCCGGCTCCTCAAAGGTAGCCAGCCACTCTCTAAGCTTCTTGTAGGTTCCACTGGAGGTTTGACTGATAAAACCATCCGCCACAAGTTCACCATTAATGTACACTCTGGGACCGGCACTACTTAAGGAGCCACCCTCTGTACCGGTTACGGTCATTGCGATGTGTGTCCACTCATTTACCGGAAGCGCCTTTCCTGCATCTGCCGCCAAATCGGACTCTTTAAAGCACACACCACGCATAAATCTGGTTAAAAAGATATACGGTCCGGTCTGTCCCTTACCAAAATCAAAAATACGCTCCCATACATTCTCTGCCTTAGCACCACATACCCATGCAGACACCGTAAGACCGGTATGGTCACTTACATTCTTCAAAAGCTCCTTAGGCAATTCCATATAAGATATACCATATTGGCCACCATCAAATACAGCTGCCTTTCTTCCGCAAACCTCCCGTACTACAGGCTTTCTCTCCCCCATAGCCACCGCATGATTCTCATTTCCGGAAGTATCTTTCCCCACATTCTCCTGATCTTCAAAGGAATACCAGGCAATCAATCTCTTATCATCCATAATCTGCACCCACTTATTCTTTTAAGACTATTTTAGTTTTTACTATATCATTTTAATATTTACTTAAATCATAGTCAATAGTTTCTATAGAAATAATAGAAAAAAGATACAATATTAGGAAAAAACTGCAAAATATTGTATATTTTTATACT
>CAZOSU010000033.1:0-14154 GCA_964582515.1 uncultured Acetatifactor sp.
CTTAACCATAAATTCCGGATCAAGACCTACGAAACATTCTGCATGATACATTGTTTTCCAACGTGTTTCATAGATAGCGTCCATAACAACTTTATCAAGTTTAGCTTCATCAACGCCTGGTTCGCCTTTGATACGACGAGCTGCTGCGTAACGTCCGGTTACTGCACCATCGTTGAATAATAAAACCTTAGCGTCCTTCTCAAGACCAAAGGTCTCTCCGTCCTTTACAGGCATATCTGTTACTACAGTACCCGGAGAGTTCTTAGCTAATTCGTAAGCTTCCTTTAAGGTGTTAACCTTTACTACGTTGTTTCCGTAGAAAGCAGCTTCGATAATGGAACGGGTCTTGCTAAAACCAACTTTTCCAGCACCAATTTCATTAATTGGATAATAAGCTTTTGTTGCCATATTAATTATGTCCTCCTTGAGTTCTCTATGTAATCGGTTACATTCCGATTCTTACACAAAATTATTATCTCTTAAATCAAAATAAAAGTCAATAAATCCCACCTAAATTTATTTTATTTTTATTAACAGTTCAGCCATAACCGATAATGAGCAAAGTTATCTACGAAGTAGCGGGAATGCATCGCAGATGTAACTTTGCAAATGGCGCAGCTGAACTGTTATTATCACACTTCTTTTGTAGCATTTAACAACCACTTTTTCTCTTCTTCATTTAAGAAGGGAGATACCTTTTCATATACTGCCTTGTGATATTCATTCAGGTAATCCCTTTGCTTCGGTGTAAGAAGGGACACCTGGATAGCCTCTAAATCGATGGGTGCATAGGTAAGGGTTTCAAAGTGCATGAACTGACCATAATCATTCTTGCTATCATTCTTTGCAACCACAATGTTTTCAATACGGATACCATGACTTCCAGCCACATATACGCCCGGTTCATTGGAAATCACCATGCCTTCTTCAATGACGGCTTCCTTAGTTCCCGGAGCGAAACGCCATCTCACATTCTGAGGTCCCTCGTGAACATTCAGAATATAGCCGATACCGTGTCCGGTACCACACTGATAATCGATTTCAATATCCCAAAGCGGCTTTCTGGCCAGAATATCTAAATTTCTACCGGTACAGCCGTAAATCCATCTGGCATGGGTCAGCTCCAGCATACCTGCCGCTGTCAGCGTATAATGCTTCTTCACTTCCTCAGAAATTTCTCCAAGAACGATGGTTCTGGTCACATCCGTGGTTCCGCCCATATACTGACCACCAGAGTCAACCAGGAGCATTCCCTTCGGCTCCAGCACTGCGTGACTTTCCTGCGTCGCCTCATAGTGCATCATGGCTGCATTGGGACCGTACGCTGAAATGGTCGGGAAGGATAAATCGATAAACTCCGGAATCTCCCGGCGGAGACCATCCATATATTCAGCGGCATCCAGCTCCGTAATGGTCTGTTTTCCGATGGTGCTCTTCACCCAATAAATGAACTTTGTTACCGCAACGCTGTCCTTTAAATAGATATCCTCCATATATCTTAACTCTGTAGGATTCTTCCTCGCCTTCAAAAGCTCTGTAGGACTGGACGCTTCTACAACCTTCTGCTTCTGTAATACCTTGCAGACACGGAAGCTGGCATTTCTCTGGTCTAAAGAAATCCTTTGCCCCGCCTTAAGCTCTTCCAGAAAGCTCCATACGGTATCATACTCCTTTACAAAGACGCCACTCTCTGACAGGTGCTTTTCCACCTCCTTAGTCAAGGCATTTTTCCGGATAAATAAATAGCTTTCATCCATGGTGATGTAGGTATAGGAAAGAGCCACCGGATTGCACTCCACATCACAGCCACGGATATTGTACAGCCACATGATATCGTCCAGCCTGGCAAGAAATAAATTCTCTGCCTTGTCCTTTTTCAGCTGCGCTCTTACCCGGGAAAGCTTTTCTGCTATGGTCGCTCCTGCCACCTCATCGGAAATCACAAAGGTCTTACCACAAGGGAACTGGGGTCTCTCCTCCCAAAGCGCCTCTGCCAAATCGTTTTCATAGACGAAGGAAACCTTTTTATCTGCCAGCTTTTCCTCATACTCCATACCACTCTGGGCACTGACGCAGCGGCCGTCAAAGCCAAGGGTCTGCCCCTCCTTCATATTCTGCTCCAAAAATTCTGCAATGGTAGGAACTCCCTCCTGCATCATACGCATCAGTTCAATCCCTGAGCCTGCAAGCTCACGCTCTGCCTGAATAAAATATCTGCCGTCGGTCCAAAGACCGGCACCTTCCTGCCACACCACAAGAGTACCGTTAGAGCCGGTAAAACCGGAGAAAAATTCTCGCACCTTGAAATAGTCATTTACATACTCACTATTGTGAAAATCCGCAGTGGGCACCAGATAATAATCAATTCCCTGTGCTGCCATGGCACTGCGAAGTGCCTGTAGTCTTGTTTTAATCATACTAATATCCTTTCGTTTCCTGTCCTTTATATAATCCGATGGCTCTGGAGGTACCGATACGTTCACAGCCAAGCTCTATAAATGCCTCTAAATCCTCCATGGTGGATACACCACCGGCAGCCTTCATCTTCACACCTTCACCGATATGCTCCCTAAACAGCTCAATATCTTCCAAAGTAGCACCACCGGTTCCAAACCCGGTAGAAGTCTTGATATAATCCGCACCGGCACCAGTCACCACCTGACACATCTTAATCTTCTCTTCCCGGTTCAGATAACAGGTTTCGATGATAACCTTTAAAATATGCTCGCCGCAAGCCTCCTTTACAGCCCGAATCTCCGCTTCTACCTTAGCAAAATCACCATTCTTCACATCCGTAATATTAATCACCATATCGATTTCATTACAGCCCTGTGAAATGGCAGTTTTTGCCTCGCATACCTTTGCCTCACAGACCTGATATCCCAAAGGGAACCCTACAACCGTACAAATATTTATCTTTTCCCCAAAGGTCTGATGCACCCTTTCCACATACGCGGGCGGAATACACACAGATGCAGTCTGATATTCGATTGCCTCCTCGCAAAGCACCTTAATCTCCTCCCATGTACAGTACGCCTGCAGCTTGGTATGGTCTACTTTTTTTATCATTTCCCTTGCTTCCATAGTTCTTTCCTTTCTCAAAAAAAGCAGGCTATTTACCTGCTTTTTCTTTATAATAATTTTGCTTCATTTCGTACATTTTATTATCTGCCTTTTGGAAGACTTCATCATAGGTCTTCGTATCATCGAACCTATGGATTTCCACACCGTAAGAAATAGAAATCTTCCAATCCGTTTTATCCCGGTTAATCTTGGCAATCTCCGTTTCCATCACACCAATTCTGGCATTGATGGTTTCCTCATCGCATTTTTCAAATACAAGTGCAAACTCATCCCCGCCGATACGGTAAATCTTACCATATCCCCAGAAGGTATCTACCAAAACCCCGGCAGCCTCGGAAATCAGCTTGTCTCCTTGCTTATGACCGAGCTGGTCATTAATTGTCTTCAAACCATTAATATCAAAAATAACCAAACCATAGGTACGGCTATTATTCAGCTTCTCTCTTTTTTGGTCGTAGGCATTGCGATTACGCACACCGGTAAGAAAATCATACTTCGCACTCATTTCCAGCGTAAATACGTAATAAAGAAGAAGTGAAATTGCTACCGTAGGCCACATGGAACGAATGGTGGTATCCACCAATTGAATAACAACACCTGCGGTAGCCATAAAGAAAATCCCCAAAAGATACAGCTTTTCCTGCATATCCGCATCCCTATACTCCCTATAAGAAGTAAAGATAACACAGAAAAAGTACGCGCCACTCACCGCAAGTGCAACATTAAAGAGAGAACCTCTGGTATAAACATTGTTCTGATCCACATAAAATATGAATCCCGTCCACTGGGTAGTCAGCGTCCCCACCCCCACAAGAAGTCCGGGAATCAGCATCAGCTTCTCCTTCAAGCCCCACTTCTTGGCATTCATCATAAAAAGGCAATAGGTCACTGACGGACACAGCGTATATGTAACCATATTGGTAAGAATATTCATCGTACGCCAGTTGTACATTTCCGCAAACTCACTGACAAGCTCCGCCCACAAAATCAATGAATTAAAGGTAACGCTCAGCATATAAAACTTATTCTTATATCGATTTACATGATGGCTCCGAAATGCCAAAAGGCCGGCAAAAATATTGGAAACCAACGTAAGAACATACATATATAAATTAACCATATTCTGCCTCCTTTAATAATACACCTAGGACTATTTTACTATAAATATAAAATATAGTAAAGTACAATATTGGTTATTATCTCTTACCACCCATCCTACTCAATCACGCTCTTTACCAGCTGCCAGGCAATGCTTCCTTCCCGAAGCTTAGAAAGAGCCTCCTCAAACTTCACCCATTCCACAGCATCCACTTCCCCGGAAGTCTTAAAAGGTGCCTTCTTCACTACGGACTTATACCCCAGCATCAGCATCTCCTTCTTTTCATAGGGATAGCTTTTCACAAAGGTAAGCTCCTCCACATCCTGCCCGATTTCCTCCTTCACTTCCCTAATAACGGTCTCCTCCGCAGCTTCGCCCATCTTCATCACACCTGCCACACACACATAAGAGGTGGTGGACACATAATTCTGACGAAGCAGTGCCACTTCACGCTCCTCATTAACTACTGCGGTAATGATACAGGTGCGGAAAATATCCCACATGGGCTCACTACATTTTTCACAAAAAGGAATTTCTCCTTCGTCACCGATTTCTTTTTTGATAAGCTTTTCTCCACAATGGGGACAGTAAGTAAATTTCATAACACGCCTCCAAAATACCATATATAATGACCTTACTAATATAACATAAAAAGAACCACCTTAGAAACATTCCATCACTAACGCGGTCCTTTGTATTCGTATACTATAGTATTACTTTACTTTTGAATATCATACACAATTACTCACGCTTACAGTGGTGCAAATACAAACTGGTTCTTTCCCTTTCCCTTTGCCTGATAAAGTGCCGCGTCTGCCTGACCATACAGTTCCTCTAAGCTCTTACCGTTTTCCGGATAAATACTGATACCGATACTGCCGGAAAGAGGAATACCGGGATACTCCTTGCATACCTCCTGAATAGTGGTTAAAAGCTCCTTAGCCTTCTCCACCATCTTATGCATTCCCTTCACACCACGCATCAGTGCAAAAAACTCATCACCACCGATTCTTCCAACTACGTCACTCTCCCGGAATACTTTTTTCAATTCCCCCGAAAGTGTAAT
This sequence comes from uncultured Acetatifactor sp., assembly GCA_964582515.1. Lineage (GTDB taxonomy): Bacteria > Bacillota > Clostridia > Lachnospirales > Lachnospiraceae > Acetatifactor. The sequence goes on from CAZOSU010000033.1 coordinate 5,250, forward strand.
CAGGAACTCATCACCGGCCTGATGACCCAGTGTATCGTTTAGCGTCTTGAAATTATCAATATCAATCATATAAAGCACATGTGTCCGGTCATGCTCCTTATCCAGAATTTCCTCAATAGACTCCATGGTAGTCTGACGATTTAAAAGCATGGTCATCCGGTCCATCCTAGCCTCGGTATAGAGCTTCTGCTCTTCCCTCTTCTCTGCATCAATATCCTTGGCAGAAAGCATGGCACAGAGATGACCACTGTCCACATCCGTTAAAAACCTTATATCATTATGTACCCAGCGCACCGTTCCATCGGACAAAAGACGCTGGTACTTAAAAGACAGAGTCATCTTACCACCGGAATAAATATTCCAAAGAATTGCCGGCGCAAAATTACTATAAAACTTTGCCGCCTCACAATCCTTATCCACAATGGACTCCAACGCCGCATCACACAGCTCCTCCACCGTAAAACAAGCCTGCATTTCACCACCCTCGATATCCTGCCTGCGTTGACTGATAATTCGCCAGCTGTCAATATCCACATAGCACACCGCAAAGGTATCTGGGGGAAGCTCAAACAAATACGAAAGCTCCCTCTGATAATGCTGTCTGGCAATATAATCCCTGGTAATATCCTTAGTAATGCCTAAAATACCAAGCACCTCTCCCCTGCTGTTACGCATGATAAACTTGGAAGTGGAACCATATCTGGCCTGTCCATTCTCTGTGGTAATGGGCTCAATATAATCCACCAAATCCTTACCACCTTCCAAAAGCTTTTTATCATCTGCCAGATACCGTCTGGCCAAATCCTTATCTTCAAAAATATCCAAGTCCGAATGACCGATAATCTCCTCTGCCCATTCCTTGCCAACCATCTTCACAAAGGGTAAGGATGCCGCCACATAAACGGACTTTGCATCTTTCACAAAGACCATATCTCTGGTATTGTCCAGCATGGTCTTAAAGGCGTTATTAATCAAATTTTCAATCTCAGAGCTTTTCCCCATATACCACAACCTCCGACAAAACCAAAATATAAGGTAATTATACTACTATTCTTTTAAAAAATGAAGTAAATATTGAAAATTTGTATGACTTTTTTCCCATTCGCCTGAAATTAATTCAACATCTCTATCTTCTGCTTCGTTACCACAGAATAATTTACCAGTAATCTTCCCTCCAAATTCTCCCTGCGCATATCCACGGCGGTAATACAACTGTTTTCATAGGTCTTATAATAATAGATTCCCTTATCCGTATTGCAGCAGGAAGAGTAAATCGTTAATTCATACTTTCCTTCTCCCATATACACGCAGCCTCGCGCCATCTCCACAGCCCCCAGAATATGAAAAAACTGGCTGATACTCTCTTCCTCTGCATCTGAGGATACAGCATTCATTTTCGTAAAGGAAGCCCTGACAAACCTGGACATAGAGGATAAATCCCCCGGCAGCCCCATAGCCCCCATTCCCCGGCTGTAATGCTTTAAATAAAGACTTTCCGAAAAATGATTTTCCGGCTGCCTGGAGCTTAGAGACATATAATTATTCAGGTTGAAAAGCTGCATGTCAAAGGGTGGATTATTGGTCAGAACCTCCACCGGATTCTCATAGATTTTCAGACCCTCCCTCACACATTCCACTGTGATGGAAGCCTCCCTGTCCGAAATCATCCAGTGCAGGGGGGATAAGGGAAGCTCCTTGCTGAAATCCTCCTTCCAGAGATTGATTCTATACAGGTACTCCTTTGCCTCCTTCAAATCCTTACACTGCCCCAGTATCCAGGGAATGAATTCAAAGGGCGTTACATTGTCCTTTCCGATTTCATACTCCTTATACTCCGCATTTCCCGGAAAATTAAGCCCTGCCATACTGAGCCCCATCTCATTCGTTGCCTCGTAGTAGAGAGGATAATCGTCCACCACATAGGCCATGCCAATCATGGCATAGTGCTTTATAATTGTCCCCATCTTCCGAAATTGAAAAGGATAATTCCGTGGTGTCACTGTTACAGTTTCATGATAGGAATACTCCAAATCCAGATTTCTTCCGAAATAGTGATTTTTTGTTTTATACGTAATAGCTGTGCACATAAAAACCTCCCGTTTTTATTTAGCATCTCTTATATCCACAATTCTATTCTTTCACTTTGATAATCTTTTTTCCCGGACATTTCTCATAACACTTTCCGCATAGTATACATTTCTCAGGATTTATTTTCATAGGTCCGGTAGATATGGCCTGCGCAGGACATACCCGGTAACACTGCTTACATCCGATACATGAGCCTATAATCTTATATTCCATCCTTCCACCTCTACTCCGTACTGTATTCAACTACAATTATAGTGTATCTCTTTCCCTCATTTTCTGCAAGGAAAAGGACGAAGCAAACGCCCCGTCCCGTACAAATTCCTATTAAATTAAAGACTCATATAAAGCAGTAATATCCTCTACACTGGTCTCCTTTGGATTGCCCGGTCTGCAGGCATCATCATAAGCGGACTGTGCAAGGAAAGGAATATCCTCTTTCTTTACGATTTCCTTTAAGTCTGCAGGAATTCCTACATCCTGAGACAACTGCTTCACTGCATCAATGGCAGCCTTTCTGTACTCTCCTTGACTCATAGAGTCAACATCTGCAACACCCATAGCTCTTGCAATTTCACGGTACTTCTCGCCTGTTGCTTCTGCATTATACTCCATAACGGTAGGAAGGATAATCGCATTTGCCACACCGTGAGGAGTATCATATAAAGCACCTAAAGGATGTGCCATGGAATGAACGATACCAAGTCCTACGTTGGAAAAGCCCATACCTGCCACATATTGTCCAAGAGCCATATCGGTACGCCCCTCGGGAGTATTGTCCACTGCGCCGCGGAGACTTCTTGCGATAATCTCGATAGCCTTTAAGTGGAACATATCAGAAAGCTCCCATGCTCCTGCGGTAATATATCCTTCAATTGCATGTGTCAGAGCATCCATACCGGTAGCTGCGGTAAGTCCCTTAGGCATGGTAGACATCATCTCCGGGTCTACAAATGCCACAACGGGGATATCATGTACATCCACACATACCATCTTACGGTTCTTTTCATCATCGGTGATAACATAGTTAATGGTAACCTCTGCCGCGGTACCTGCGGTGGTAGGAACTGCAAAAATAGGAACGGATTTATTCTTGGTGGGTGCCACACCTTCTAAGCTTCTTACATCCGCAAATTCCGGGTTAGCGATAATAATACCTACACCCTTAGCGGTATCCATGGAAGAACCGCCACCGATAGCGATGATATAATCTGCGCCGGAAGCCTTGTATGCTTCCACGCCTGACTGTACGTTTTCGATAGTGGGATTGGGCTTAATGTTGGAATAAATCTCGTAAATAAGTCCTGCCTCATCCAGTACATCCGTAACCTTCTTCGTTACTCCAAACTTAATCAAATCCGGGTCTGAGCACACTAAAGCCTTCTGGAAGCCTCTTCCCTTCGCTTCTGCTGCAATCTCCTTGATGGCACCTGCGCCATGATAGGATGTCTCATTGAGTACAAATCTGTTTGCCATAAAATACCCTCCATATTATATAGTTTCAGCGTCTTACTTAACCCCACGCCATGGTACTATTTTACCAAAATATATAGGATTTGGAAAGATAATTTCGTCCTATTCCCTGTCTCTGGGGCGTATATTATTTTTCTTCCTCCCCACGCCCCGTTTTGAATGTCAAAGCGGGGGTTCAATTGACATAACGCATATTCTACAGCACATCCACCTATGAAAACACGTAAAAATGACTGGTTTTTCCATACTCTCCACGAAAAACAGGACGTAGATGAGACATTTTTCTCACCTACGCCCTCTGCGCACTAAATATTAAATCCCAAAAGCTTCATAATTCCCATCATCAATGCAGAAAATACAATTCCTACCACAGCCCCGGTAATGGGCTTTAGGATATTCTGGTAAGGACGCTTTCCACTCTCCCGTGCCTTCTCAATTTCCGTCAGAGTCTTCCCTTCGGAAAAGGCCACGATTTCCTTATAGGTCTGGATATCATATTTCTTTTTAAATTTCTCCATTTTAAGTCCGTAAAGAAGCCCTGCTACAACCACCACCAAGTAAACCGCCATTCCCCACCAGTCAAAAAAATATGCCAATGGTATGGGTAATACCAATATCAGAATACAGAATATCAAAAATACCCTGCCCTGCTTTTCAAACTCCGCCACATCCTGTTTACTAATCTCCTGTTTCATCTCTTCCATATCTCCTTTCACAAGCTCGTCTAAGGATACGGAAAACACCTCGCTAAGAAGCAACAGACTTTTAATATCCGGATACGTTTTGTCATTCTCCCAATTGGATATGGACTGCCTTGACACATACAGCTTCTCTGCAAGCTCCTCCTGCGATAAGGAGAATTCCGTTCTGAATTTTTTAATTTGCGTTCCTAGTTTCATGCCTTCGTCTCCCTGGTCATAGCTTATTTCTGAAGATGTTTATTTACAAGCAAAGGTGTTTGACACCCCGGTTTTTAGGCATGTCAAAGGTCTTTTACATGGGTTTAATCATACCATATCTCTTTCTCTCGCGCAAACCAATCCCCCACCAACAAAACAAGGAAAGCAAAAATGTCACAAATAAAATTCCGGTAAAATAATATGCTGCATTGTACACATCCTCCACACCGGCTAAAATAAGCCATGAGGAGAGAATGTACATCACAGGCACCATCTCCAATCTCAGAGCCATATAAAGGACATTTTTCTTTTTCCGCATAAGAACACATAGTACTGCTCCCATCACTGCCAAAGCACCCGCAATCAGCTGATACATGTTAAGGACAAGCCTTGGAAGCTCCATATAACCATGGGACTCCTCTGCAAGCCCTTCCGCCCGATAAATACAGACAGCCTCTCCATTTGCCTTTGGCGAATAATATATCTTCTCCGGGATTTCCGGCATAATTATCTGTCCAATATTATATTTCTCACTGCCAAACAGCTGAAGCCACTTGCTGGTAACACAGGTCATCTGGGCATATCTCACTCCCGCCTCATCTGTCCGATACGACATCTGCACTTCACAGTCAGGAATATTTACCCAAAGCTCTACGCTGCCATCAGCTGCCTCCTGCACACGGATATTTTCCGCCACCTGCTCATAAGAAAGTCTTATGGGCGCATGCAAGTTACTGATAACAAGTACTCCCAGCACCAGCATAATACACACTGTCATAAGTACCGCCACCATTTTCTTATGATACAGAGCATCACTGATTTTCTTAAGTGCCCCCACATCCTTTTGTACCGGAAGCTCCACTGCCGCCTTCATGCTCTGCGCCTTCTTTTTGCAGCTCTCGCAACTTTCCATATGCTCCTTCACAAGCCTGCGGCTACTCTCACTAACCATATCCTCCACATAAAGTGGCAATAAATCTTCAATTACTTCACAATTAATCCCTGTCATTTTAGCGCCTCCACTTCTTTCTGTATTCTGGTCTTCGCCCGATGATAAGTGACACATGCCCAATTTGAGGTTTTACCGAAAATCTTCCCGATCTGCTCAAAGGACAACTCTCCAAACACCCGCAGATGGAACACCTCCTTGTAAGGCTCCGGCAGCTCATGAAGCTTTTGATGAATCACCTCTGCTGTTTCAGAATCCATCAGCTGCTCTTCCACACTTTTTGAGATATCTTCCTGCACCTCCAGCTCTTCCATCGCTACGCTTACACGCTTCTTATTCTTTCGAAGATGGGTAAAATACTCATTTTTCGCTATCTGGCAGAGCCACACCCTTATATCACAATCTCCACGAAAGGATGGCAGTGCCGTAATCGCCTTGAAAAAGGTCTCCTCCGTCACCTCTTCTGCCATATGCTCATCCCCTGATAGGCCCAGTATATACAGAAACACATCCCGAAAATATTCCCTGTATATTTCCTCCATATCTGTCACCTCATCTCACCTCCTTCATACATAAGATGCATAGGATACTAAAATCTTACAAAAATTTCATAAAATAGAAGAGCTATGAGACCTCTCTCACAACTCTTTCCACTTCACTTTATTATTTCTCACTATCTCACAAACGAGAATTCCACCAGGTTAAAACGATGCTTAACATCAAAGCAGACACAAACCAGACCTTCGCTTATAATCACAAAAAGCATCACAGTCCACTCTGTCATGGGAACCATACAGATACCCCCTGCCCCCAAAGACACGGGGCTCTCCGTCCGGTATGTATTCTCATAAGGGTAAGATTGGATTTGGCATATGGAATCTCCTTCTAAATCATCATGAAAGCCATTGAATAAACGCTGTTTTATCCGTACTGTTATAGCCGGCATTCCCATAAAACTTAAGAGTCGCCTCTTCCTTGGAACCGGTAAGCAGCATCAGCTTATAACAGCCTAGTTTTTCTGCAATCTCTTTCGCATAGTTAAGACACTCTGTAGCATATCCTTTCCCCCGATAGTCCGCATGGGTTACCACATTTTCTATAAATGCATAAGGTCTGACATTTCTTGTCAGATTAGGAATGATGACACATACGCAGGAAGAAACCACCTTATCCTCCACAATCTTAACGATGATGTGATGATTTTCATCCTGCACTATCGTTTTCCATGTTGTTTGTAAATGCTCGGTCATTTCCGGGATTGATTCCTCGTGCAGATGCAAATACAATTCCAACAGTTCCCTTAATTCATTTTCTTTAATTTCCCTGACCATTGCACGCTCCCCTGTTTATTCCCCCAAAATATACTTCTCCATACTACTTCTCAATAGCCCACTGCTTTCCTCCATATGCGCCAGATAGCTCACAATTAGCCCCATGGATGGCAAAACAAAACACTTCTGCCCCCATTTACCGTTGATGCTGAACCCATCCTTATATTTCCAAATGAAATAACCGTAACCACCTTCCCGATTCATCTGCTGGATGGAAGTGGCTTCCTTCACATATTCCTCTGACAAAATACGATTCCCATCATAAACACCACCACCGGCAAGGAGCAGTCCAAGCCTGCTCAGCTCCTGAACCGTAAGCTCCATGGAAGAGGCACCATAAAAGTATCCTTCCGGACAACGCCCCACCTTGGGTTCATGAATTCCAAGAGGACAAAACAGCTTTCGATTTAGATAAGAGTATAAATCTTCTCCTACTGCGCCTGTCACTGCCACGCCAACCAAATATGCAGGCACATTACTATAGTCAAACGCCTTCTCACCCACATTTTCAAGGGGATAATTCAAAGAACTCTCCAGCCAGCTTTCTCCCTCCGGCCGAAAGGGGTAACCCTTTACCGACATGGTCAAAAGGCGCCTTACCGTAATCTTCTGATAAATATCTGCCTGGACCTTTGACATCCTTTTTACTGCATTTTCAGGTAAATACGCTAAAATGCACTTGTTCACATCCATTTTACCTTCATCTACCGCCAGTCCTACAGCAATGGAGGTAATGGTCTTAGTGGCAGAATAGATGGGGTATCTTCCCTCTTTAGTGTCCCCATAGCTATGCACAAGTTCTCCATCCTTGTAGACTTCTACGCCATAAACCTGCCAAGCTTTTCGTTGTATATCTTGTATAAATTCGCTAAAGTTCATCTGCATATCACCAAAACCTCAATGTTCCAATTCCCAGTCCGATAGACTGGATAAAAGCCGTACCAATTTTTGTCTCGCCAAAATGTGTTGGAACAACAAGCCTGGTTATCGCTTACCATTACCTACATACCAATAATCACAGCTTTCATATCCTTGAGCTACTGTATGGTTACGAATCAACTTTGCATTCATCAGACCCGCAGTAACATGGTCAGTCTCACACAAATAAGGCATAATCTCCATATACCCATGCTTCTTGGCAAAATCAACCAATGGACAGCCCACAAGATAGAACGCACATCCCTCTGCATGTCCTTCCGGATTGATTTCTATGCCCCAAGTATTTGCCCAAGTCCCGTTTTCCTTATTCCGGTTCGCTTTCTCAGCATAACCGACATAAAATTTATACATCACTTTTGCAACCCATGGCTTATTAAAATCAATGATTTTTCCCAGAGGTTTCATTCCCTCTGTCAACCATTCAGCCATCATCAATATATCGCTTCCTTTTAGGCATCTCCCGGATGCCTCGTAGAACGCAAAAAATGCCAACGCCATATCCAGATTACCGGACATCATGTTTTTCTTTCCACCAATATCCGGAGTCTCTTTTTTAAAACCATCATATAACATATCCGCTTTACTCATAATCGCAGACACATCTCCGCTAAAATTTTCTTCCGCATATCTCTTAAATAGCTTTCTATATTGTCTTCCGATTTTATATTTCTGACTCATAATATCCTCTCCATCAACTTCAAAATTTCTCGTGTGTTTCTCTAACTTTCCAGTATTTACGGGCTTTCCCGCCCACAGGCATCTATGTAATTTTCACTTTTCCCTTATATTTTCCCATACAAATAAATAACAAGGGAAAACCTACAGCTTTTTCTTTGCAATATTTTTATAAATATTTTTCTTGAAATCATTCTTTGAGTGAAAGAATTCACTTTCTGACTTTGTTAATACATTCTTTTGTGCTATTGCTTCTACTGTACAAATCAAATCTGCTGCCTGTGATAGTTTATACTGATTCGTCTCTATCTTTCTAAATTCCACATTCGAAAACATGGTATTAAACACAGATACAAGAATCTGCGCCAACTCAACCTGTCCATAGTCGTAATAAACAATAATTTTATCAAAGGATGAAAAATATGTATCCTTTGCCCGAAGTTGATTTGCAATCTCTTTTGTCAATTTATCTGTGTAAGCCAGCTTTGATTTTTCTGCACATTCTCCCTGGTTAATCGCAGGACAAATGTACTGAATATCTAGCAAACGAGTAA
>CAZOSU010000034.1:0-14143 GCA_964582515.1 uncultured Acetatifactor sp.
TTGCACCGTCGATAATTGCTGCTTCATATAACTCACCATTAATACTGGTAATCGCTGCAAGATAAAGAATGGTTCCCCATCCCATGTTCTGCCATACACCAATCAGCAGATATGTAACCGCCCAATGGTACTTCTCCGTCAGGAAGGGAATACCCTCCGAAATCCATCCCATGTCCATCATGATGATGTTTATAAGACCTGAAGAAGGACGGAACATTGTATACGCCACAGAACCGATAATTGCCCAAGAAAGGAAGTGGGGCAGATATAAAATGGTCTGTGTAACCTTCTTAAACTTTAGGAACTTAAGCTCATTCAGCATAAGTGCCAGAATAATCGGCATCGGGAATCCTACCAATAAATCTAAAAGGTTGAATACGATGGAATTCCTTAACGCTCTAAGAAAATCCGCATCCTTGAAAATTTTTATGAAGATATCAAGGCCAACCCATTCACTGCCTTCATAGCCCTTCGCAGGCTTATAATTCATAAATGCCATTCTCAAACCTGGATAAGCCGCATAATTAAATATAACTACTAAAGCTACCGGAACCAAAAGCAGCAGATATAACTGCCAGTCTCTCTTTAATGCACTCTTCCAAGTAGTCTTTGTTCTTACTTTAACTTTGGCTGCCGATTTCTCTTTTGCCATCGCAAATACCTCCCTATTAGTCGTTTTCACACTATTCTTCGTTAGGTATATTATCCTACAAGTAATGTCTCTTTTCTATTCAATTACACATGAAAAATGTGCAATTTCAACCATTTATTTTATTTTAACCACTTTGGGTGTTGACTATTTGACCACAAAACCGTTGTTTTTTGTGGTTTTACTGCGCAAAATCACCATCTTGTTTACAATTTGTTCACAGATATTTACAGTTTATTCACGAAAATGTAAGCTCTTACATTTTTTTTCGCAAAGAAATGGTTGATTTTCTTCGATTGAATTGCTATATATAGTAGTAGGAGTATTTTTGACAATACAAGTACTTGATTTTCCTTTTTTCTTCGTCATTTTGTATAGACAAAGAAAAAAACACAATATACCCAGGAGGGACTGCTCATGGCGAAACCCAAAAGCACCATAACGGAATACCGAAATTATTACCTCCCCCCCAATTTTCCTGCCCTGCTTCTTTCAGGGGACTATTGGAAAATTTCTGACGTGCCCAGCGGACGTCTTCACTTTCATAACTGTCTGGAAATCGGTATCTGCCACAGTGACAGCGGTATGATGGAATTCTTTGGCCAGCCCGCTCCCTTCAAGGCGGGAGACATCGTCATGGTTCCCAGAAACGTTCCCCATACCACCTACTCTGCCAAGGGCACAGAAAGCCGCTGGTCCTACATATACTTTGACCCGGCAGAGCTTCTGGGCAGTATGCTTCCATCCACCTGGAAAACTCTGGATTTATCCCTGAGCACGTTTCCCATGCATCGATATATCATGCACAAGGACGAGTTTCCCCAGATTTACCAGCTGGTGGTCAGTATCATAGCAGAGCTGGAGCAGAAAAGACCCAGCTACCAGATTAGCGCAAAAGGCCTGTTTCTGGCTTTATTTATCGAGCTTTATCGCATTCAGGCTCTGGAAGGAAAAGGAAAGACTATCACCACTTCGGACGGGGATGGACCGGACAATTCTCTGGTCATCGCTCCTGCACTGGATTACATAGAAGAAAACTACATGCAGCAGTTTTCCATTGATTTGCTGGCAGATTTGTGCCACTGGAGCCCCACCCATTTCCGACGTGTTTTCCACGACATCATGGGTACCTCTCCACTTGATTTTATTAACAATACACGGATTATGAAGTCCTGTAACCTGCTTCGAAGCACAGAGGAATCCATTCTGGATATTTCCGAGCAGGTGGGCTTCCACTCCGTATCCAGCTTCAACCGATATTTTATCAAGGTCATGCAGATGTCTCCCAGGGAATACCGCAAGCAGATGGTGCAGTCCGACAAACGTGCAGAAAACCAGTCCATTCTGGAATATGCAGGCTGGATGTTCCCGGAAAAATAAATAACCGGCAGCCAATATCTACAAACATTGAAATACCCCCTTGCATAGGTGGCCCGCTTTGCGTTGCAAACCTATGGGAGGGGGTATCTTACTATTGCTACTCGGTTACAAATTATTTATTTCTTAGTTCTCTTCCTTACGGGAAGCCAGCTTAAAGCCCATGCCCATCACAAGACATGCCACCGCAAGACCAAACATCCAGTAATATGTAGCTGTGTCACCGGTCTTTGGTACGTCATCCAGCTCATCCCCTGCGGAGGTGGAAGGCTGGGTAACAGATGCCGGGGCAGATGTTGCTACAACAGCAGGTGTCTTACTGTAATTTGCTGCATCTGTCCGAAGAACGCCATCCTGCATATAGAAGGTTCCGGAAGCAAAGCTGTAGTAATCATGCCATACCTTGTTTGGCTCCTGTGCCACATAATGATTCACAGTTCCCAGAACACGTACATTTGCATTTAATGGGTAGTTATTTGTTATCTCCAGATAATCCACATTATTGTTAAAATTCACCTTAACATTATCGTATACATAGGCATTGGTTACATCACCGTTAATGGCTGCAACGGTTCCCGCCATCATATACACATTGTCCACACCCGGCGTATAAATCACCGTGTCAACAGACTTTGCGATGGTAATATTGCTCAGGCGTCTTTCCAAGGTTAAATTAAGGGCCATGGAATCATCCTCTACAACCAGCTTATCGCCATCCTTCAAATCCAGATGCATGTAGTACAGTTCTCTGTGGAAGCCACCCTCCACCCATGGATAATTGGGCTGCATACGCCATTCTCCATTTACTACTCGCAGCGTATATGTAACCGACTCAGCTGCCTCTGCGTCCACCTTGGTAAAGCAAAACGCAGTAAACATCATGCACAGACTTAACATTACCGCAAGTACTTTTTTCATTGTTTTCATACTCATTTCCTCCTTATTCTCTTCTCTACTCCGCATCAGACACTAACGGCTCATAGAGCGTTTCCTCCTTCACTTCCTTGGCAACTACCACAAAACGTCCATTATCCACATGATACGAACAGGTAGAAAGGGTAATGAAGCGGTCTCCATATTCCGCAGTGACACCAGTGTCATAGAGAGACATCTCTTTAATATTATCATAGAAATCCAAGAATTCTTCCTCGGATTCTGCTTCAAAGAACTTATAAAACTTAAATACGGTATCCTTTTTCTTAAATACCTGTGAATAAAATACGGATACTACCTCATAGGTCCGAAGGGTTTCGGGTGTGTACAGGTACACTGTGCTGTGTGCTGCGCCATACTCTGCATCCTCATATTCCGCAAGCTTACCAAACATGGTTCCTGCCTTCATATTGTGACCATGGATAATCAGATTCGTGGTGGATGGGTCCACCCTGCTATCCGTATCCAATATCAGACAGCCGGCTGTATCATACTTTTTATCAAAGCCCTTGCGCAGGTAGTAATTCTCATCCTCCGGTGTCCACATGATAGGATAGTCAATATTGGTATCCGGTATCTGCAGCCAGCCTGCCATATCCTCATTCTCCAAAAAATAGGACTTATACGGATTCTCCACCAGCGGTACGGGTGTGGGTGTGGGCGCCTCCGTAGGCTCCGGCGTCAGAGTGGGTGTGGGCGTGGGTACCTCTGCAGGCTCCAAAGAAGGCTCCGGTGTCCGAATGGGCTCCGAGGTCAAAACCACCACTTCCGAAGGCAGCTCCTCGCCTGCCTGTTTCTCTCCCCAATCACCATACTGTAACACCAAAAACACCAGCATCAGCACAATTGCCACAACCATTAGCGTTAATGATATAATTTTACGATAATTCTTCATGACTTTATTATAGTAAATTCCTTCTGGTACTGCAAGGTGGCTTGACGCTTTTTTTAAATTTTAATATACTCTTAATATATTTATCACACACCTCCTGCCTCAGAAAATAGAGAAAAATCATGCCTGTGCAGCCTTTCTTTAGATAACTGTAGTTGGAGTCTTAAAACAAATAGGAGGTAAATCATGTACCGTGTACTGATTGTCGACGACGAGGCTTTTATCCGCCAGGGATTAAAGGTAATATGTGACTGGGAGGAGCTGGGCTTCTCCATCTGCGGTGATGCCGCCAGCGGAGAAGAGGCTCTGCAGAGGATTCTTTGGGAAAAACCCGACCTTGTGCTGATGGACATCAAGATGCCGGGGATGACGGGGCTTGAAATAATTAAGAGAAGCAAGGACGCCGGTGTGTCCTCTCGTTTCATTGTAATTAGCGGTTACTCTGACTTTACCTACGCTCAGGAAGCAATCCGCTACGGTGTCACCAATTACCTGACCAAGCCGGTGGATGAGGACGAGCTGACCTCGGCCATCAAATCCATCAAGGAAGCCATGGACAAGGAAAACCGGGACACAAGCCATCTGGTACAGATTCGCCGCAAGGCCAAGGATGTGCTTCTTCAGGAAATTGTACAGGGCACAGAGCCACTGGAAAATATTCTGACTAAGGAAGACATTGACGAGCTGGAGCTGGATGCTGACATTTACCAGATTGTGATTTATGAGAATTTCAGCCTTAGCACGGACAGCGATTCCTACAGCTTCGCTGACCTTCTCAAGGTCACCAACCGTGGCGAACATACCTTTAACCACTTTACCTGTGACGGAAGAGACGTAATTTTGCTGAAGGGAACCTATGCACTGAATCGTTTTCAGGATTTCCTTTCCAAGTACGAGGGGCCCAACCCTCCCCAGAGCGGAAGCCCTTTGGATACACTTTTTTTGGCCTATGGCAGGCCAATGATAAATCTTGCAGATGTACATAAATCCTACACGGAAGCCTTGACCTTGGTCAGACGCCGTTTCTTTTGTATGTTCGGGCAGCACACCTTAGGCTATGAGGAGCTTCCGGGTGTGGAGGCTGCTTCACAGGAAATCAGTCCTGCCTCCCTGCAGCAGTACGCTGACGAATTCGTCAGCTACCTGCAGACCTTTAACCGTAAAAAGGTCATTTCTACACTGTCTGATTTAGAAGACTATTTGTATGATGTAAAGAATAATATTTCCGAGGTTAAGCTCTTTCTTACTGACTTATACCTGCGTATCAAGGAGGGCATCAGTGTAGTTTATAATAACGCCACCATTCCTTTTGAGAGCAATAGCTCCGTTATCAACCTGATTACGGACAGGCATTATCTCTATGAGATAATTCAATTCTTATCCGAGCAGTTTGAAATGATTATGAATTCTACCGGCAATCCATCCCGAAACAGCGTCCTTGATGATGTTTTGTACTACATTGACCATAACTATCAGAATAATATCAAGCTGGAGACCATCGCCCCGCTGTTTGGCTACAACAGCGCATATCTAGGCAAGATTTTCAGCAAAACGGTAGGAGAAAACTTCAACTCCTATGTGGACCACATGCGTATCGAGCACTCCAAGGAGCTTCTTTTAAACAAGAGCCTGAAGGTGTACGAAATCGCAGAGCGGGTAGGCTATCGCAACGTAGACTACTTCCACAAAAAGTTCCGCAAATATGTGGGACTGAGCCCCGCAGAATTTCGCAAGCAAAACAGTATCATCGACGAAAGTGGGGATGAATAGCCGCTTTTTCATTCCCAACAAAATACCTCCCCCGAGGGTTCCTATGCCGTAGCAGGTCACCCTTGAGGGAGGTATTTTTTAATTCACCGGACAACGGTAAATTGCCCTAGTTTTTCTTCTTAAATTTGTTCAGCCCGCCACCTGCAATAAACAGGGTCAGGGCAAATACTACTATTCCTATAACCACAATTCCTACATACATCAAAATGGTGCCGCTAACTGCGACTGACTGCTCCTGCTCTGCCACGGCTTCCGGTGCAGGTGTCTCCTCCACCATAGGTGCAGATGTTTCTTCTACCATAGGTGCCGGTGTTTCTTCTACCTCCGGCTGTACCTCTGCTACAGAGGAAGAGATGGCCACGGACGCAGAAAGTCCGTTTTCTGTGATGGCGGTGATGGTGGCATTTCCACTCCTCATAGCAGAAAGCTTCACACTGGCCATACCGCTTCCGTCCACAGCTGCACTGGTATCTACCGCTACCACGCTGCTGTCAGAAGACATAAATGCCACCCTTCCACAATTTGCCGGAGAAACCTTGAAGCTTACTACCCATTCCTCGGTATTGTTGATGGATAGCGTAGCGCTTTCTGCAGAAATCTCTGTAGCCTCCGTTGCCGCCACTCCGGTAGCGCCCTCTTCAAATACCAAATCGCTGATGGTAAAGGTTACCTCTACCTTCTGTGGATTCTCCACATCTGCAAAATTCAGTACATGATCGCTTACGGTTACCTCTTCGATAACGGAGCCATCCCAGGAGTTAATGGGGTCGT
This sequence comes from uncultured Acetatifactor sp., assembly GCA_964582515.1. GTDB lineage: Bacteria > Bacillota > Clostridia > Lachnospirales > Lachnospiraceae > Acetatifactor. Next base: position 6,393 of record CAZOSU010000034.1, read on the forward strand.
TGGTATCAAAAATACCGGATGCCTTCATTGCTGCCTTGGGCGCATCCATGTTTACCTTGTAGGATTTTCCGTCCACAGCTATTTCATCATAGATGATGTTACAGCTTACCAGAGGAGACTTCTTTGCAAGACCCGTGGTTACGCTGTGGTCCTTGATATAAATTGCGGTCAGGTTGTTTAAGCCCTTTACACCGGCTGCCTGCGCCTTGCAGGATAAATCCTTGCTGCAGTCAAATTCCACCTTATCAGTACCATCCTCAGAAACGGTAATCTCTGCGCCGTACTCGTTGCTGAAATAGTTTAAACTACTATCGTTGAAATATACATTCAGTGCCAATGCGATTTCTGCCTTTGCTTCACCCTCACTGACATTTACCTTCACCATCTTGGTGAGACCATCAGAGGAGCTGACCATGATATAAGCAGTTCCCTTGGCCTTGGCTACTACCTTACCGATCTTGGATACGGTTGCCACCTCCGGATTGGAAGAACGATAGGTAAGATGAGCATCACTGTCTGCCGGAACCTTCGCCGCATTCAGGAAGAAATACTGGTCCACAATTACGTCCACGCTTTCCTGCTCCAGAGTGATATCGGTGCATGCTGTCTTAGTTTCCTGCGCCTGAACCTCTACCGGAATCTCTAATACCGCCTTACCATTATGGGAATATGCGGTAATGGTGGTTTTACCGATGCCGGTTCCATGCACATTTGCCGCCCATACAGAAAGGTCGGAGCCGTCGGCATTTACGGTAGCGATGGTCTCGTCGGCACTTCTCCACACAATCACATCATTATAAGCACCTTTATCCACATAATCTGCAAGATTAATGCTTGCCACACTGCCTACGGAGGTCACTACAGTTCCTTTATAGGTACCCATATCGGTAATCGGAGTCACCGTAGTTTCTTTTACGATATCCGTCAAATCACTACTTCCCTCAAAATAGAAACCACGTAAGATACCTTCGATAATTTCGGGATAAATTTCCTCACAGGTAGCTCTGTCAAATAAAGTAAAGCTGAAATCCGGCGTCATGCTAAGGTCATACCAGCCCTGGTCCCAATATACCGGTACTACGCCGCTGAGCTGGCAAAGTCTGTTCATACCCTCTAAATGGTATGCACGCTCCAGGGTATTGTTCTTGTTAATGGCACCATATTCGCCCATGATAACCGGAATTCCCTGGGAGGTAAATTTCGTTACCACATCCTCCATCTGCCCTATAATACCATCAAAGCTTACCAGCTCAAAGGTAGTATCTACCATACTTTCCTGTAGGCCAAAGGACCAATCATAATGGTGCACGGCTACAAAAAGACGGTTGGGAACGGTATCCTGAGGGATATCAAAACCAATGGACGCCTTTGTCATGTTGGGAATATTGGTGTATCTGCCGGGTACGGACAACCAGCGGACCTCATTGTTGGAGCCAGTAGCTCTCACCGTATTCACAAAAATCTGGTTCAATTCCATGATAATCTGCGTATCCCTGATAACTCCATCTTGGCTGTTATCCGGACCTACCACCTCATTCATGGACTCAAAAATCACATGTTCATCATAATCTTTAAAGCGGTCGGCAATCTGCTGCCATACTGCAGTGTATTTCTCCTTTACCGGCTCCAAGTCCTCTGCACCAATTCTAAGCCAGCCGGACTGCTCCGCTCCATCATGATGCACATTGATGATAACGTACATGTTCATGTTCACACAGTAATCCACGATATCCTGCACGCGGCTCATCCACTTATCATCAATGGCATAATTGTTACTGTCGTCAATCATGGTACCCCAGGTGACCGGTACACGGACTGTATTAAAGCCCGCATCATGCACGGCCTTGATTAACGCCTGGGTAGTCTCCACATTCTGCCAGATAGTTTCACCGGGCGTAAAGCCGGTATGGCCGTCCATGGTATTTCCAAGGTTCCAGCCGGTACCCATCTCCGCTACCATCTGGTCCCCGGTCATCTCACGAAAAGGCATCTGCGCTGATACCGTCTGGGTAGCACCTGCGCCCTCTACCGGCGAAGCGTCAGCTACAACGCCCATATTTCCAAGCATCAGGCCTGCACAAAGAAGACCTGCCAAAGCTCTTCCAAAAAAGCTCTTTATTTTCATCGTTTCCTCATTTCTGCCCTTTAGGCTTCACTATTATTCTCTGCCTCAATACGCCGAAAGGCATACATTGCAAATCCACTGATTGTATACATTATACAGGTAGGACCAATTAATAATGCAAACAGCAGCGTAATATTATTGAACATAAATATCAGTATTTCCAACGCCAAAAACAACACCAGCACAATGGTTCTGGGGAAATATTTAATGGTAATCCGAAGGGAATTCTTAATGGTGTTCATCACCGTATTTTCATACCGTGCAAGCAATGCAAAGGAATAGATAAAGGCGGTAATAAATAAAATGCATCCAATAATTCCAAACACCAGTGTAGCCATAGAGTCCGTCACACGATACAGCTCAAAATCCAGATACACCACATAGGCACAAAACAGACACATAAGTCCCATGGGGATTCCCTGCTTCCAATTCTCCTTAAAACCTTTCAGAAACTGGCGCCCCACATACCCTTCCGTATCCTCCGCCATCTTGTTTGTCACATAAAACACCGCTGTCGTAGAAGCGCCGATAGTAACAATGGGCAAACTGAAAATCAACCATAATATATTCAGCTTTATCACATCCCAAAGGCTTGTCATAAACCTATATAAGGGACCGTCCACACTAAAAAACTTCATTTTAACACTAACCTTCCAATTTTTAAAAAAAGGCTGCCCTTACAAGGGGCAGCCTCTGTCAATTATATCTTCTCTATTTTCTAAGAGGAGCCTGTAATTCATTCTTTCTTGCAGCTTCTTCTTCACACCATGCTCTACACTGCTCCTTAGGATCGTACATCTTTACACGACCCTGCATCTCCTTTACGATTGCATCATAATCTTCAGGAGTTTCTGCGTAGATTGCCTTCCAGGAGTACTGAACGATACATTCCTTCACCTGATTCCAGATTACATCAAGCTCAGCACTTCTCTTACCTTCTGCAAATGTAGTTGCGATATCAACAACATAATTTCCACTTTCCATGTACTCTTCTACAGTAGTGCATCCGGTAGTCTCCCTCCAGTCCTTATCTGCTTCATTTAAACCGTCCGGAGTCTGATAGCTTGCCCAGAATTCCTTATTGTACTTCTCACCGGTTGCAGGGTTGGTATCGTTTGCAGACCAGGTCGTATTATTAATCTGGAATGCTCCATCGTTGAAGGTAGCTCCGCCCCACTCTTCCGGCATCACAGTAGTTCTGTCACTGTCACAGGTCTTACCGAAGTCCGTGAACGCAATCCTGCCATCTTCATTGTAATCCCAGCAAAGTCCCTGTGGACCATAATCCATGGTAATTCTTCCTTCCGGAGTACATAACCAGTTGATGATTTCCATACATAACTCAGGATACTGGGTATTTGCACCGATGGACCAGATACGGTTACCACCATATACACTCATACCGTAAGCGATAGGAGATGCCTCTGTAGGAACTAAGCTTCTCATAATCTTGTTTTCTGCAATATGGTCTTCACTATTGTAGCCTGCACTACCTGCATAGTTGAAGATGGAGAAGAATACACCACCGTTCTGAACCTTTTCAATCATCTTATCATAATTCTGCGTCATAGAGTCAGGATCTAATAAGCCTTCACGGTACAGGGTATTAAAGAACTCCAGCATCTCAAGATATGGGCTGCCGGTGTCCATAGCGTAGTACCACTCACCATTGGTAGGATTGTAGTGTCCCATACCAAATTCATCATAACCATAATAAGCAGTAGCCATGGACTTAACATACATTACGTAGTTACCATCCCAATCCGGCCATAAGCTCATTGCATAAGTAGGGTTGCCGCTGTCATCGGTAGGGCAGATTTCCTGCATCTGCTTGAAAAGCTCTACCATATCATCCAAATCGTTTACCTCGGGATGACCTAACTGCTGGTATAAATCCCAACGGATATCCCAGGTATAGAAGAATGCTTCATGACTTTCAGAGCTTGACGCTACATTGTGACCAAAGCCATAGATAGTATCCGTACCGGAAATCTCTTTATTCTTCTCAAGTGCATAAGGCATATTCGCCAAAATATCAGGGCCATACTCTGCAAGAATATTATCCTCCTCCCAGTCAAAGAGAAGACCTGCTTCCACAGCCTGCAAATAGTTCTTACCATCAGAACCCCATACAACGATATCACCAAGGTCACCATCCTCCATACGGGTTTCATAAACACCGTCACCGGATGCAACAAGGTTAATCTTTACATTAAATTCATCCAATAAAACCTTTGCGAACCATCCCTGCATCTCGCCGGAATAGTTTGCCAGCTCACTAAAGCAAGTGAGTGTAATGGTGTCTTCATTAGCAACAGCTCCGGAATTTGCAGAATTCTCTCCACCGGTGCTTGTGGTAGATGAAGAATTGCCACCGCCACATGCAGACAGCATTCCTACTGTCAAAGCTGAAACCAATAAAGAAGAAATAACTTTTTTCAGTCTCATAATTTTGTCCTCCTTTTATATAACGTTGGCTAACCCTTTACAGCACCCAACATAATACCTTTTTCAAAATATCTGTTCATGAACGGATATACTAATAAAATCGGAATAACCGTTACCATGGAAACGGTGTACTTAATTACCTTGGTATTCATAAGGCTGCTTGCCACGGTCTCTGAAATCTGTCCACTGTTAGCAATCGCCTGAATATTAGAAGCCTGATTTAAGTAGTTATACAATCTGTGCTGTAAGGTGTAGAACTCCGGAGCACCCTGCATTAAAATCAGGGAATCGGTAAAGGAGTTCCAGTGTCCAACCGCACCAAAGATTGCAATGGTCGCCAAAATCGGTTTACTTAAAGGCCAGATAATCTTTCGGAAAATGGTCATATAGGACGCACCGTCCATAAATGCACTTTCTTCCAAATCTGCCGGTATGGACTCTATGTAGGTCTTTACCAGAATGATATTATACGGTGCAACAATACCCGGAATAATATATGCCATAAAGGAGTTGGTCAGACCAAGCATGGACATATTCAAATACCAGGGAATGATACCTGCATTAAAGTACATGGTAATTACGAGGAAACGATACCAGAACTTTCTGTGCCACATTTCCTGCTTGGTTACCAGATAACCAACAAAGGCCGATGCCACAACCATAAGCGCAGTACCCAGCAGGGTTCTTCCGATGGATACTAAAAATGCCTGGCTGATTTCTCCTGCCTGCAGCATGGAGGTATAGTTACTAAAATGTATTCCTCTGGGAATAAAGTTAATTGCACCCTTTCTTACCAAATCATTATCCGAAATGGTGTTGATAAACAGATAATAAAAAGGGAAGATACAGGTAATGGTAAATGCAATAAAGAACACGTAGTTGATAATATTGAATATAACATCACCCGGTGTAAGCTTATATTGTCTTTTATGTGTTTTATAATACTCTTTTTCGCGTTTCGCGTCTAATTTTTCCTGCTTTGTCTTAGCCATCTATCCTCACCTCCTTATACAATACTTTCACCACGAACCAGCTTAGAAATGCTGTTCGCAAGGAAGAGAAGTATTACTGAAATAATTGACTTAGACATACCTACTACGGTGGATAATGGAATCATACCATTGCCGATACCAAGCTTATATACATATAAATCAAGCACGTTCAGCCACTCAATGTTGTTTGCGGTTTCAAATACAAGGTACTGGTCCATACCATTACTTAAGATACCTGCTACGGACATCAGTAGCATTACCATGAAGGTAGGAATCAGACCGGGCACGGTGATATGCCACATCTTCTGGAAGCGTCCCGCACCGTCTACGGTAGCTGCTTCATAAAGCTGCTGGTCAATACCGGCAATACCGGATATGTAGATAATTGCACTCCAGCCAAGTCCCTTCCATGTACCCCACAGCCACATCTTCAGCCACATGTGCTCTGTGGACATCAGGAAGTTGATACCCTTATCTACAATACCTGCATTTAACAAAATACTGCTGATGAAACCGTCGGATGCAAAAATTGCAAGTGCAATCGCATACACAAGTACCCAGCTGATGAAGTTAGGAATGGTAGAGAAGGTCTGTACAAATCTCTTCACCTTGCTGCTCTTAATTTCTGAAAGGAAGATTGCAAAGGCCATGGGAAGCCAGCTGGTAACAATACCGATACCACTCATTGCAAGGGTGTTACGAAGCACTCTCACAATATCCGTTCTGGTCGCCTGATTCTGGAAGAGCTGTGTAAACCACTTAAATCCTACAAAGTTCTCTGCAGAAAGGGTTCCGCCGGACTTGTAATCAAAGAATGCATATCTCCAACCATATAATGGTAAATAGCTGAATACGAAGCAAAGTGCCGCAAACGGTAAAAACATAAGGAATAATTTGAATTTGGACTTCATTTCAAATTTCGCGCCCTTTTCTACCTTCGGTAATAATATCTGAATCACGATGGTGGAAACAAGAAGCGCCACTGCTGCGATGGTAAACAGCACAAAGCCAACCATATTTAGTGCCGGCTCGACCTTTTCCGGTCTGTCGGTGGCTGCTACCTGCGAGTAAGCTACAAAAATAAGTGCAATACCGATGATTTCAGTAACAGCACCTGCGATACCAAACCAGTTGCCAAACTTCTTCATCTTCACATTACCAAGTGACATACAGCCGCACACGACGGCAATCAAAATACCAAGGCATGCAATGAGACTTGCTGCAAAGAGAAGCTGGAAGCTGGACTCATAAATCCATCCCTGACGGAATGCTCTGCTGCAATTCTCAACCAGTCTGCCATAAGACAGTCCACTGGTCAGCAGGGACATGTTCTTATTGATGTAACCACAGATTTTCGCCGGATTTACTGCCGGGAAAAACATTAGCACTATGGATAATATAATACTGAGTCTGCTGATGTAATATAGCTTATCCGCAATGCGTTCCTTTCCGGAAATTGAGTTGTTCATTTGTTACCTCCCTTGTCCGCTCGTTCACACGATTTTCGGACATTTTTTAGACAATGTTCATAATTTTTATCTTGATATTATTATACAAAGCCAATGTCTTTAAAGATACCGCAATTACTTAACCCAAAATACAGTACATTTTTTACCCTTCTGCAGAGCCAAGCACTTAAAAATACACATCTGTACGTAAGCTCCCTTGCTAGTACATATGTGTATTTTTAAATATTGGGCGAGCAGCCGAGTATGAACAAAAGGAAAGCCTCGAAGTGGCGATTTTGTGAATGTGGCTCCGGAGTAAAAAGGGACCCCTTTTTCAAGGAGTCCCTTAAGAATTCACTTTATGGAATTATTTTTCTTCGGTATCGGTTGTTGTACCTGCTTTTTTCTTCTTAGCTACAAATACACCAGCACCAGCTGCTGCTGCAACTACGATAACACCAACAACGACAGGAACTACGGAACCCTTTTCCTCAGGCTCTGCTACCACAGGAGCTTCGGTTGCTACAGGAGCCTCCGTAGGCTCTGCAGGTGCTTCGGTTGCTACAGGCTCTTCTACAACTGCATCATTAGCGAAACCACTTACGTCAAAGCTGATTTCGATGCTCTGCTTAGGAGCTGCGTAGTAAGGAAGGTCTGCAAGCTCATTGTTCCAGATATTTGCAAGTAATACACTCTGTACTTCCTTAGAATCCGGATCTAAGAATGCTTCTTCAATAG
>CAZOSU010000035.1:0-2216 GCA_964582515.1 uncultured Acetatifactor sp.
TACCATGAATGGAGAAAGGAAATTATCATGGCAAAGTACAGAAAACTCAGCAGAACTTCTGCACAGAGAAAAGCATTATTAAAGAATCAGGTAACTCAGTTATTAACTCACGGTAAGATTGTTACTACCGAAGCTAAGGCTAAGGAAGTTTGCAAGATCGCTGAGGGACTTATCGCATTAGCTGTTAAGGAAAAAGACAACTATGAGATGGTTAAGGTTACCGCTAAGGTTCCTGTAAAGGACAAAGATGGTAAGAGAGTTAAGGAAGTAGTAGACGGCAAGAAGGTAACTAAGTTCGAAACCGTTGAAAAGGAAATCAAGAAGGATCTTCCTTCCAGACTTCATGCCAGAAGACAGATGATTAAGGCTGTTAACACTGTAACTGTAGTTCCTGCAGAAGCAGCTGGCAAGAAGAGAAACACCAAGACTATCGATATCCCTACCAAGTTATTTGAGGAAATCGCACCTAAGTATGCAGATCGTAAGGGTGGTTACACCAGAATCATCAAGATTGGTCAGCGTAAGGGTGACGCAGCAATGGAAGTTGTACTTGAGTTAGTATAATGACATTATAAGAGCTTTGCACTTTAAGTAGTGCAGAGCTCTTTTTTTTCGTGGTGAAGGAATCCATGTGGAGAAGCCGGGCCGGGGATATGGTAGGGGAAATTGTACGGACTCCAATATTTAAGATTTTCTAAGATTGCTGCATATTGATTGTGACAAGCGACGCGTCGGATGCAACGCGCGTCCGTGCGCGGTGCATCCTAATTCGGGCGTCCGTGCCCGAATTCCGCTGTTCATGGAGCAGCAACCTAAGAAAATCTAAAATATCTACATACGTACAATTTCCCCTACCATATCCCCGGCCCGGCTTCTCCACATGGATTCCGGCATACTTTTCATATCTTTTGGTTGTAATTATGGTTACGATTTAGTAAAATGAAGTGTAATGGCAAGTACTAGCCGTTTAAAAAGGAGTGATTACTCTATGGGAATTATTAAAGCAGATGACGTAACATTTGAATATATCAGACGTGATGAAGAAGGCAATGTGGAAGGTATCACCACTGCGGTGGACCATGTGAGTCTGGATATTAAAAAGGGGCAGTTTATTGCTATTTTGGGGCATAACGGTTCCGGAAAGTCCACGTTGGCAAAGCATATGAATGCCATTTTATATCCTACGGAGGGAACCCTTTGGGTGGATGGTATGGATACCAAGTCAGAGGAGCATGTGTGGGATATCAGACAGCGTGCAGGTATGGTGTTCCAGAATCCGGACAACCAGATTATCGGACAGGTGGTGGAAGAGGATGTAGGCTTTGGCCCGGAGAATATGGGGATTTCAACCAAGGAAATCTGGGAGCGTGTGGAAGAAAGCCTTCGTGCGGTAGGAATGTATGAGTTCCGTAAGCATTCTCCCAATAAGCTTTCCGGTGGTCAGAAGCAGCGAGTGTCCATAGCCGGCGTGCTGGCGATGCATCCCCAGTGTATCGTACTGGATGAGCCCACTGCCATGCTGGACCCTAATGGGCGCAAGGAGGTTATCCGTGCTATCCGTGGATTGAACGATGTGGAAGGCATTACGGTTATCCTCATTACCCATTATATGGAGGAGATTATCTACGCGGATAAGGTATTTGTCATGGACCAGGGAGCCATCGCCATGGAAGGTACTCCAAGGGAGATTTTCTCCCAGGTGGAGAAGCTAAAAGCACTTCGGCTGGATGTTCCGCAGGTAACCATGCTGGCCTATGAGCTGAAGAAAAAGGGAATGAAGCTTCCCGATGGCATTCTTACCACCAAGGAGCTGATTGATGCACTTCGTATATAATTCGTTTGAAACCTATCACCATCCAACAAAATGGATCTCCTAAGCGGTGGCTAGTCGCCCTTATTTGGAGGAAGATGCCAGGTTTCTTCACTAGAGCATATAAAGGAAAGGAAAACAACGTGGCAATAATTTTAGACCATATCAGTTATATATATGAAAAAGATACTCCTATGGAGCACCGTGCTCTGGATGATATCTGTCTGACCATACCGGATGGCCAGTTTATCGGAATTATCGGTCATACCGGTTCCGGGAAGTCTACTTTGGTACAGCACCTAAATGGTTTGATGGAAGCCAGTGAGGGACATGTGTACTACAATGGGGAAGATATCTATGATAAAGACTATGATATGAAAAAACTTCGTAGCAATGTGGGACTGGT
>CAZOSU010000035.1:2226-2903 GCA_964582515.1 uncultured Acetatifactor sp.
TCAGTATCCGGAGCATCAGCTTTTTGAAATTGATGTATTTACGGATGTATGCTTTGGTCCCAAGAATCTGGGCCTGGAAAAAAAGGAGGTGGAGCTGCGTGCTTATGAGGCATTAAAGCAGGTGGGGCTTCCTGATGAATATTTTTATCAGTCGCCCTTTGAGCTGTCCGGCGGTCAAAAACGTCGTGTAGCCATTGCTGGTGTTATGGCGATGAAGCCTAAGGTGCTGATTCTGGATGAGCCTACGGCAGGCCTGGACCCGAAAGGCAGGGAAGAAATTCTGGATATGATTAAGCGCCTTCAGAAGGAAACCGGACTGACGGTCATTCTGGTAAGCCACAGCATGGATGATGTGGCAGAGTACGTGGACCGTATCATTGTGATGAACAAGGGACGTGTTATGTATGATGATACTCCCAAGGAGGTTTTTAAGAACTATAAGGAGCTGGAGGAAGTGGGACTTTCTGCACCTCAGGTCACTTATATAATGCATGCCCTGAAGGAAAAGGGACTAAACGTGAACACCACAGCCATCACCATCGAGGAGGCTGCGGAAGAGATTTGGAAAAAGTTGGGTTAATTTATGTTAAGAGATATTACGTTAGGACAATACTATCAGACAGAGTCTGTGATTCATAGGCTGGACCCCAGAGTGAAGCTGGGAGGCACATTGCTTT
>CAZOSU010000035.1:2913-13788 GCA_964582515.1 uncultured Acetatifactor sp.
AAACATTTGGGGATATCTGGTGGCAGGTCTGTTTCTTGCCCTTGTGATAAGGCTCTCTAAGGTGCCATTTAAGTTCATGGTAAGAGGTATGAAGACCATTGTATTTCTTTTATTGATTACCGTGGTATTTAACCTGTTTTTGACGCCGGGAGAGGTGCTTATCACCTTCTGGAAGCTGCAAATCACCAGGGAAGGCCTGCGGATGGCAATATTTATGGCCATACGTCTGAGTATGCTGATTATCGGCTCTTCCGTTATGACACTTACTACTACGCCCAATAACCTCACCGATGGCATGGAAAAGATGCTCAGTCCCTTAAAGGTATTTAAGGTGCCGGTGCATGAGGTGGCGATGATGATGTCTATTGCCCTTCGTTTTATCCCCATTTTGCTGGAAGAAACGGATAAAATCATGAAGGCACAGATTGCCAGAGGCGCGGATTTTGAGTCCGGAAATCTCCTTAAAAGAGCAAAGGCGCTGGTGCCCCTTCTGGTGCCCCTATTTATCTCCGCATTCCGTAGGGCTAACGACCTGGCTATGGCTATGGAGGCAAGATGCTATCGGGGAGGAGAAGGCCGTACGAAGATGAAGCCACTGGTATATAAGAAGGAAGACAGGCTGGCCTATCTTGTTATCGCAGTGTATCTTGTGAGTAAGATTGCTATAGGGATTATTTTGTAATGGAAAAGAAGAGAATTCGGTTAACCGTTGCCTATGATGGAACGGCTTACTGCGGCTGGCAGGTGCAGCCGGGAGTAGTGACCATTGAGAGTGAATTAAACAGATGCCTTTCGGATATATTGAAGGAAGAGATACAGGTCATAGGAGCCAGCAGAACGGATTCCGGTGTGCATGCCATGGGCAATATCGCTGTGTTTGATACTACCGCCCGTATGCCCGGAGAAAAGGTGTCCTATGCTTTAAATCAGAGGCTTCCGGAGGACATCCGTATCCAGAAGTCGGAGGAGGTACCCTTAGACTGGCATCCCCGTCGACAGAATAGCCGCAAGACCTATGAGTACCGCATTTATCGTGGAGAGTTTCCCATGCCTGTAAAGCGCTTATACAGCCTTTTTACCTATCATAAGCTGGATGTGCAGGCAATGCAGCAGGCCGCCGCTTACTTTGTAGGAGAGAGGGATTTTAAGAGCTTTTGTCAGGTGGGAGCTCAGGTGGAATCCACGGTACGTACCATCTACGATTTAACGGTGGAGGAGCAAGGACCGGAGCTTGTGATACGGGTAACCGGTAATGGATTTTTATACAATATGGTACGCATTATCGCAGGTACGCTGATGGAAGTGGGACAGGGAAAGAAAGCCCCGGAGGATATTCCCAAGATAATCGCTGCAAAAAATCGCCAGGCAGCGGGTCCTACGGCACCACCACAGGGACTTATGCTGATAGGGTACCAATATCTGTAATTTTTTAGAAAAAAACATTGACAATGGGAACAGGCTATTTTATAATATATCACTGTGTGGATGTGTGGTTTGTGGTAGTCATAGCCCCGACGAAGCAAGTTGCCTCGCATCATGTAACGGAATGTTTCCAAAGAGTTTAAGGGATGGCCGGACATCTGTCGCTTATACTTAAAGGAGACGAGAAACAAGTCGAAAGACCAATTTACACGGAGGGAACTCAAATGAAAACATTTATGGCTAGTCCAGCTACAATCGATAGAAAATGGTATGTAGTAGACGCTACAGATATGACTTTAGGACGTTTAGCTTCAGAGGTTGCTAAGATTTTAAGAGGAAAGAACAAGGCTATCTTCACTCCTCACATTGACTGTGGTGACAACGTAATCGTAATCAACGCTTCTAAGATTAAGGTTACCGGTAAGAAGATGGATCAGAAGATTTACTACCATCACTCAGATTACGTTGGTGGTATGAAGGAAACTACCTTAAAGGAAAAGCTTGCTAAGAAGCCTGAGCAGGTTATCGAGCTCGCTGTTAAGGGTATGCTTCCAAAAGGACCTTTAGGAAGACAGATGTACAAGAAATTACATGTTTACGCAGGTGCAGAGCACGCTCATGCAGCTCAGAAGCCTGAAGTAATCACATTCTAAGGGTTAAGGAGGAGAAATTATCATGGCTAAGACTACAAAATACTACGGAACTGGTAGAAGAAAAAAATCCATCGCTAGAGTATATTTAGTACCTGGTAAGGGTGATATCGTTATTAATAAAAGACCTATGGACGAGTACTTCGGATTAGAGACCTTAAAGGTAATCGTTAAGCAGCCTTTAGTTGCTACCGAAACTACTGACAAGTATGATGTACTTGTAACTGTACGCGGTGGTGGTACTACCGGTCAGGCTGGTGCTATCCGTCATGGTATCGCTAGAGCACTTCTTCAGGTAGATGCAGATTTCAGACCTACCTTAAAGAAGGCTGGATACTTAACAAGAGACCCTCGTATGAAAGAAAGAAAGAAATACGGTCTCAAGGCAGCAAGAAGAGCACCTCAGTTCTCAAAAAGATAATATTCGCATTGGCCATGAGCCATGCGACAGGAAATATGAAAAGTCCCACTTGTGCTTGCACAAAAGTGGGACTTTTTGTATTTTCTGACACAGGGCGAAGCCCGTGACCTGGATTCTGCTTACAAAGCAGAATCCAGGTGCATGGCTGATAAATAAGAGTAGATTTTTTATAACAAAGGGGGGAGCAATCATGACCTACCAAAACGCAGCAGACCTCCTTCCACCCGCACTGTTAAAGGAAATCCAAAAGTATGCAGGTGGGAGCCTGTTATATATTCCAAGAGAGGAATCAGAAAGTAAAACATGGGGAGAAGTGTCCGGGCAGAGGAGATATTACCGGAAGCGCAACCGAATGATGTTGAATAAGTTCCGTTATGGAGTCACCGTACAGGAGCTGGCGAGTGAGTACAATTTGTCCACCGATACGGTAAAGAAAATTGTTTACTCCAAAAAGGACGCGCGGGAGCTTGTATTTTCTCCGGATATCCATTCCGCCAAGGAATATAACGATAATCAATTGCTGGAGGAATGGGTGCATACCTACCTGCTTTTTGAACGAAAGAATAAGGGCTTCTCGGATGGCTTATATACAGAACCCAGATATTTTGCCGGTCCATTGGCCATGCCTCTGAAACTGTTCCAAAGAAGCAGTGGACCCGAGGAAGGGATGAAGTGGCAGGTCCACCCAGAGGTATTTGAAGCAAGAGTGGAGAGCTGGAGAGAAAAAATAAGGGAAAACAAATTTTTACCGCCAGTGATTGTAGGCTATACCTTCGGAGAATTTGAGATTAACTGTAATAATCCATTGTTTGAAGCACTCCTTCGGGAGCAGGTCACCTACTATCCGGTAATTATGTGGTGCAGCGCAGAACAGGATTATACGGATTTTATGCAGAAGTATTCTCCATATACCGAGTTTGTTTTAAAGTAATGTTGGAATAAATGTGATAAGAGTTTTTTGATATACTTTCTAAAAAGGGGTGCGTATGATTAGGGAAGTATATGTGAAAAACAACATTTATCAGCATATTTTAGTGCTACAAACAAATCGTAAGAAAAGAAATCACTACAAGGAATTTGTGGTGGAAGGAGTACGAAATATTAATGAAGCCATCCGAAATGGATGGGAGATTAAATATTTTGTCTGTGTGGAAGGAGAACTGTCCATATGGGCGAAAGAAATATTGAAAAATGTGAAGACCAGTGGAAATTACCGGTTTTCAAAGGCATTGATGAAGGAGATAAGCGGTAAGGAAGATACTTCGGAGTTGCTGGCAGTTGTCCGGATGCGTGAGTACGCACTTGAGCAGATTGATATTACTGCCAACCCTTTCTGGGTACTTTTTGACAGACCCTCCAATAAGGGGAATCTTGGAACATTAATCCGCTCCTGTGATGCGCTTGGAGTGGATGTACTCATATTGACGGGACATTCTGTGGATATGTATGATCCGGAGGTAATCGCAGCGACGATGGGAACTTTCTTTTCCTTGCGGATTGTCAGATTGCAGGACAATGATGTGCTGGAAAAGATAATTTGCAAAGTAAGAAGTCGTCACAAGGATTTTAAATTGATAGGCTCTACAGCGCATGGGACAAGGGCCGTATTTGAGCTGGATTTAACATCACCGCTTATGCTGCTTGTTGGGAATGAGACAAGGGGATTAAGCTACCATCTCAAGGAAACCTGCAGTGAGTTATGCACGATTCCCATGGCAGAGACTTCCGCAGCCTCCTCCTTTAACGTAAGCTGTGCGGCATCCATCATGATGTATGAAGTAATGAGACAGAGGAAAAGTCGATGATATACGGCACTTATGCGAAAGCAAAAGAATATATGGAGCGCGGAGAAATCGCATTATGGCTACAGCTTTTTCTGCGAAATGATGGGAAAAATCCGGCATTGGCGGATGGCCTGCTTTTGGAGGAGCGACATTATATAGGCCTGCGAAGGATACCAATTTCGCTTTTGAAAGACGTAAAAAGCGGCACACCGGAGTATTTGCATGATAAGGATTCTATTGACTATTTTTTTTATATTGTGGATAGGATGAAGGCGGATAAGGAGCACTGGGATGTACCACCTTTAATTGTCAATTACCGGGAAGGAAGATTTGAAGTAAATGATGGTCGTCACAGACTGGAAATGTACAGGCAATTGCAGATTTCGGAGGTTGATGTAGTTCTGTGGGTGACCGGAGAAGAAGACTATAAGGAATTACTGGAGGTATTGGCATGTTAAGTACATGTGGAAAATGTGGGAACCATGGCTGGGATAAGGAAGTGGAGAATGGGCAGATTACCTGTCCCAAATGCGGACATACATGGGGTTACAAGCCAATGCCTTTATATATTCTTACCGGTTGCAGTGGCGTGGGGAAAACCACCACAGCTAAGAAGGTTATGGAGAAGTACACGGATGTGGTAGTCCTGGATGCGGATATTTTTTATAATATCATGCCCGGGGAAACGCCGGAGGATTATTATGCCCAGATTGAGCAGATACAAAGCATCTCCAGAAATATCATGCAATGTGGAAAACCGGTGCTCTGGACCATGGCAGGCAATCTGGATAAGCTGCATAGCACCTATAATAGCCGTTTTTTCAGTGATATCCATTGTCTTGCCCTTGTGTGCGATGAGGAGGCCTTGCGCAAGCGCATGAGAGAAGGGCGGGAAATCACCGATGAGGGCTGGATACAGGGCTCTGTGGATTATAACGAGTATTTTAAGACACATACCAGCTTGGGAGATACTGCTTTTGACACCTTGGATATTACAGGGAAAAGTGTGGAGGATGCAGCAGACCGAGTAATACAATGGCTCAGGGGCTAATCCGCAGTTTGTGAAAACAATGCAGGTGCCGGAGCCCATATATTCTCTTCGGCTTTGGTATATGCATAGACAAAGGGTATGTACATAATATTTAATCAGATGAGAAAATACCAATATTTATTTGAATAGAAGAATTTACAGACATTATTGTTGATATTGTTTGAAAAGTATAGTAAAATTAATGCTGTATGGGGCATTGTGCTGAAACTTCAGCGCGAATTAGAAACATAAGATAAGAGAGGGCTTATATGTTATGACTGAAAAACAATATCGCAAAGCGGATACCATGGTGTATCCGGTAGTTATGATTATTATGTTGGGTGTATTTCTCAACGTATTGGGACTGGTTACCACCAAAGGTGGTACGACATCGTTATATTTTACCATAGCTGCCAGTTTACTTGGCATTGTGGCAGATTCCATTGTATATTTTACCTGCCGTGGAAAGAAAATCTGTGGTATCATTATGACCATTGTGGCTTCGTTGGTTTACGTGGTGATGGTTATAAATATAGATTATGTGTTCTTTTATATGCTGGCTCTGGCAATTTTTGTGATTCAGATGGCGTATTTGGAGAATAGGCGTATTATACTCTGCGCGCTGCTCACCATGCCTACATTTCTATTGAAGACCATAACCCTGATGAAACAGGGCACTGTTTCCACTACAGAGGGCGGAACCTCCATGGTTATCTGGTTGTTTGTATTTATTTCGGTATTATTGATTACCAGACTTCTGGTTGCCTTTAATGAAGAAAATATGGCATCCTTAAAGGCCGGAAATGACAGAATGGTGAAGGTTTCTGAGAATATTGTCAGCAACTTTGATGCTGCTAATCTGAGTATCCGGGAGCTTAGTCATGCAGTGGATACCAGCAATGTCTTCATGCAGAATATTGCGGACAGCATCGAAAGCACATCCCAGGCCATCGAGGAGCAGTCCCAGATGTGTCATGATATTCAGAATTCCACCTTAAATGTAAAGGAGCATACCAGAGCAATGGTGGAAGCCTCCATCCGCACCTTGGAAAATGTTACCGATGGTGCCAAGACTATGGATGAGCTGAATACCCATGCACAGGCAGTTGCAAAGGAGAATGCAGAAACCGTGGCTAACGTAGAGACTTTGAATGAGCGTACCAAGCAGGTGCTTAATATTTTAAGTACTATTTCCAATATCTCTTTCCAAACTAATATTTTGGCGTTAAATGCCTCCGTAGAAGCAGCCAGAGCCGGGGATGCAGGAAGGGGCTTTGCCGTAGTGGCGGATGAAATCAGAGCATTGGCGGAAAAGACGCAGCAGGCAACGGATAATATTTCCGATATTCTGACAGAGCTTAGTAGGGATGTAGATAGTGTTACCACCAGCACCAATCGTTCTGTAGATGCAGTGTTAGAGCAGAACCGTTTAATCGAGGAAACTAAGGAAAAATTTGATGATATGAATTTGGGCGTGAATGAACTGATTACAGTAATTAATCGTCTGAAGGAAGAAATTACGGGCATTGCAGATGCTACAGCTGTGATTGCGGAGGGTATTACAGGAGTATCGGCCAATAGTGAGCAGGTAGCAGCAGCTTCCAGCGAGGGCGCTGAGCTGATGGAAATTGCAGCGGAGGACATGAGTAATGTGAATGTGATGCTTACGAATATTTATAATTTATCACAGCAGCTTACAGTAAATGAATAAAACAATAAAGGAAGAAGAAATAGACAGAAGTCTTGCAAAATTCTGACAAAGGTGTTAAGATTGAGAAAACTTAGAAAGGAAGAGGTATAGCAAGTGATTATTTTCCGTTAATGCTCAGATGAAGTATATAGGTATCAGCAGGAAAATAACGCTATAAGTGCCCTCTTTTTCGCAATGAGACTATCATTGTGACATATTTACGTGTAAAAATTTTTAGGCGCAGGAGTTTTATATTCCTGCGTCTTTATGTTTTTACGGAGGTATGTATGTCGAAGATAGCAATTAATAATATGACTTTTTATTATGCAGATTATTTTCATCCGGTATTTGAAAATGTAAGTCTGGTGCTGGATACGGATTGGAGGCTGGGGCTGATTGGGCGTAACGGCAGGGGAAAATCCACATTTCTAAAGCTGCTGACCGGTGAGCTTAGTTGTAGTAGTGGGAGCATTCATATGTCGGTGAAGATGGAGTATTTCCCTTACCGGCCGAGGGAAAACTACACGATTACCATGGATGTGTTAAAGGAGACCATTGGTGGATTGAAGTCCATGGAGGAGCGGATGAATACTTTGCTGGAAAACTATGATGAGTCTTGCTTAGAGGAGTATGCAGCAATACAGGAAAAGTATACGGAGCTGAGTGGCTATGAAATGGAAGGGAGGATTTAGAGTGTTCGCCCACCCTTATCTTTGTGGAGCATGACAGCCGTTTTGGACGAAATGTGAGTAATATGGTGGTGGAGCTTTATAAATAACTTTAAAAATATCTTAAAGACTTTATTATTGCAATGTGTTTCTGATTCTGGCATTGTTATAAGTAGAGACTTATTTATCGGAGGTTAGGGCGATGAGAAAAAGAGGGATAAAGAATAGGGGATGGCTGCGTGGAATGCTGATTTGTATAGCGCTTGTGGGACTGCTCTGGTTTCTGGTCCCTCTTTCGTTGTCTGTGAGTTTAAATATCGGGAATGCTACGGGAATTTTGGTGTGTATTCTTTTAGGAGCGTATGGAATTTGGATGCATAAGATTCACGAGCGATGTAAACGCTGGACGTGGCATCCGGTGAAAAAATGGCTGCTTCCAGGTATTTATGGCGTGCTTGGGCTGATTGCAGTATTGGTGCTAGTGGAAACCGGCTGTATGATATCTGCGGCCGGTAAGAAGCCGGTAGAGAATTCCACGCTGGTGGTTCTGGGCTGCCGGGTCTACGGAGAGCGAGCCAGCCTTTCCATGGTGGAGCGTTTGGATGCGGCCTATGAATATTTGCAGGAAAATGAACAGGCGGTCTGCATTTTATCCGGAGGAAAGGGAAGTGGGGAGAATATCACCGAGGCAGAGTGTATGTACCGCTACCTTGTGAATAAAGGAATTGCATCGGAAAGATTGTATAAGGAGGAGAAATCTACTACTACCAGAGAGAACCTAAAATTTAGTCTGGAATTGATAAATGAGCTGGGACTATCCTCGGATATTGCTATTGCAACCAGCGAATATCACCAGTACAGAGCCGGATTAATTGCAGAGGATTTAGGAATAGGTGCAACGGCTGTGAATGGAAAAACGGCGTGGTGGCTATTTCCTACCTACTATATCCGGGAACTTTACGGAATTTTGTATCAGTGGGTGTTTTAATGGAGGTGTAGAATGGAATTTTGGATAAAATACAAAGAGGATATGACCGAATACGTGAAAAAATGGCTGGATGCCTATGATACTGCGGGCAATCCCAGAAAGCTTAAGATTGGATACAGCAGATATGAGCATACCATGCGGGTATATAAGTGGATGGAGCGGCTGTATGAAGCATATCCTCAGAAGACCGATGTAGATTTTGAGATGCTTTCCATCGCAACGGTTTTTCACGATATCGGCTACTGTGATATAGAAGGAAGAAAATGCCACGCAAAGAGCAGCGCAAGGATGTGCCGGGATTATCTGGAAAAGAAGGGGTATTCTGCAGAAAAGATTGCTTTTGTATGTGACATTATTTCCAGACATTCAGATAAGGAGACTATGTTTGATGATATTCCACATGAGTTGATTTTACTGATGGAGGCTGACCTTTTGGATGATATCGGGGCTCAGGGACTGGTGATGGATGTGTGGCTGGAGGCGGCCTGTGTGGAGGAAGCCACCTTTGAGTCAATCCTTGCCCATATGGAACGGTATACATTGACCATGATGCAGGAAAAGAACCCTATGCGTACCACGGAAGGGAAGCGAATCTGGGAGGAAAAAAGAGCGTTGACAGAAAGCTTTGTGGAAGCATACCGGGAGGATTTGCGGAGGGCTTAAGGGAATCTTAAGGACATTAAGAAATACTTAAATTGCCGGATGTATGAGGGAGTAGTAAGATTGATAAAAAGACTTTGGGAGGAGTATAAGTGGAAATAAAGGAATGGGTGATGCCCACACATATTATTGCGGCAGCAGGTGTGGTGTTGAATGATAAAGATGAGGTAAAGGTATTTTTAGAGTATGATGGCAGACCAACATACATGTCCTATGTGACAAGGCCGAAGTTTGAGATGCATTTGAAAATGAAGGTATGATGGTATGAAAAAGATAAAATACGTGATACCGTACATAGCAATGCTGATAATCACACCGATTTACAGTCTGCTGGACCGGTATGTAATAGTAGAAATTTTAGGATGCGGCTGTGTGCCAAGCGCCCAGACCAATATGCTGAACATTGCCTTTAATGCCAATGATTTCCGGTATGTATTTTACAGCACTCTCACAGTCCTTCTGACCATTATTAGTGTAAAGATATCAAGAGAAGTAACTTCGAAAGGGACCAGAGTTTTATATTGTGCCGGTGTGCTGGTAATCAATGCTTTATTTTGTATGTGGATATGTAAAACAGCTATGTGGAATTAGAAACGAGGGAAACAATTATGAGTATGGATTTATATGATGAGGACGAGGAAGATTTTGAAGAGGAGATAGAGGAGAGAAGACTTACCGGATACGGTGTTTTACTTGGACTGGTAGTGCTTCTGGGGATTCTGGCCGCCGTTGTGGTGCTGTATTTTATCGGAGATGGGGAGGATGCATCTGCCAAGAATGAGAATGTTGTGGTGGAGGCTACGCCGGCGCCTACAGAAGCACCGACACCCAGCCCATCTCCTACGCCCAGTCCCTCGCCCAGCCCTACACCCACCGCAGAGCCCACAATGACACCGGAGCCTGCACCGCAGGACCCTTATGCTGATATGAATTTCCGGGAGGTGTACGAAGAGGTGACCGCCAAGGAATCCACCAATCTCCGTGATATACCCAGTCAGGGCAAAGAAAGCCACGTGCTGGCAGTGCTTCCAAACGGAGAAGTGGCAGTCCGCATCGCTATCAGCGATATGGGCTGGTCCAAGCTGGAATATAACGGTGAAGAATACTACGCTGTATCCAGCCTCCTTACCACGGACCTTAGCTACCATGTGGCAGTGCCTGAGGATGATGGTATAAAGACCGAATTCACCCCATGTAATGACAAGGTTTCACCCAAAATAGAAGTGAATCTCAGAAAGCTCCCCAGTGTCACCAACCCGGATGCCACAGTAGTTGTTACCTTAAAGTACGGAGAAGTGGTCAACCGCACCGGCATCAATACCGATGTGGGCTGGTCCAGGGTGGAATATAATGGGGAAACCCTATACTGCGTCAGCAGCTACGTGTATGTAGTGGAGTAATTTTCAGATTTTACATGACAAATCCTCTTTTATCATATATTATAAAAGAGTTGGTGTTTATGGGATAGCGTGTTGCTATGGCAATGCTTCGGATGGATATCATATGTCTTTTGTAGACCCTTAAAGAACGTCGGCACTTGGCGAGGGATTTTCGAGCCTAGT
>CAZOSU010000036.1:0-5328 GCA_964582515.1 uncultured Acetatifactor sp.
AATCATCGGTGCTGTATTTGCCAACGGCTTTGTGAAAAATAAAGTCATGGAATTCGTGGGCCCCGGAATCAGCTCTTTAAGTGCAGATTTCCGTATTGGTATCGATGTAATGACCACCGAAACCACCTGTTTATCCTCTATCTGGAGAACGGATGCTGAGGTGAAGGATTTCTACGATATCCATGGCAGAAGCCAGGATTACAAGGAACTGAACCCGGGACAGGTTGCATACTATGACGGTATGATTATGGTGGATTTATCCAAGATTCGCCCTATGATTGCAATGCCTTTCCATCCAAGCAATACCTATACTATTGAAGAATTAAATGCAAACCTGATGGATATTCTGGATGAAACAGAGAAGCGTGCGCTTGTTTCCTTAGACGGAGCAGTTGATTTTAATTTAAAGAATAAGGTTAAGAACGGTAAGTTCATGGTTGACCAGGGTATCATCGCAGGCTGTGCCGGCGGCGGCTTTGAAAATATCTGTGCCGCAGCAGATATCTTAAAGGGCAGATATATCGGTGCTGACGGATTTACCTTAAGTGTATATCCTGCATCCATGCCGGTTTATATGGAATTGATTCGTAATGGCTGTGCAGCAACCATTTTAGAGACCGGTGCAGTCATGAAGACCGCATTCTGCGGCCCTTGCTTTGGTGCCGGAGATACGCCGGCAAACAATGCATTCAGCATCCGCCACTCTACCAGAAACTTCCCCAACAGAGAAGGCTCTAAGCTGCAGAATGGACAGATTTCTTCCGTAGCACTGATGGATGCCCGTTCTATCGCGGCTACTGCAGCAAATAAGGGTGTGCTTACCCCTGCTACGGAGTTTGACGGAGATTTCGGAAAGTATAAATATCACTTTGACAGTAAGATTTATGAGAACCGCGTATTTGATTCCAAGGGTGTGGCAGACCCGGATGCAGAGATTCAGCTGGGACCAAACATCAAGGACTGGCCGGCCATGGGCGCATTGCCGGAGAATTTGATTCTCAGGGTAGTCAGCGAGATTCATGATCCCGTAACCACCACCGATGAGCTGATTCCTTCCGGTGAGACCTCTTCCTATCGTTCCAATCCTTTGGGACTTGCAGAGTTTGCCTTAAGCCGCAAGGATCCTGCTTATGTAGGGCGTGCAAAAGAGGTTCGGGCAGCGCAGGAAGCACTGATGGAAGGTAAATGTCCCGGGGAGATGTGTCCGGAACTGGATTTAAAGAGTGTGTATGATGCAATCTCTGAGAAATTTCCGGAATTCCCCAAATTGGTTTCTGAAGCCACATCGCAATCAGCTTCCCTGGGCTTTGGTTCTACCATCTTTGCCGTAAAGCCCGGTGATGGTTCTGCAAGAGAGCAGGCAGCAAGCTGTCAGAAGGTGCTTGGCGGCTGGGCAAATATTGCCAATGAATATGCAACCAAGAGATATCGTTCCAACTTAATTAACTGGGGTATGCTTCCTTTTGTGATTAAGGATGGGGAGCTTCCCTTCCGGAATCTGGATTACTTATTCTTCCCGGGAATCAAGGACGCTGTGGTAAATAAGGCGGAGAGTATCAAGGGATATGTAGTAAAGGAAGACGGACTTAAGGAATTTGAGGTGACCTTAGGCGATTTAACTGATGAAGAGCGTCAGATTATCTTAAAGGGATGTCTCATTAATTACAACAGAGTATAAAAGGGGAAAGAAAAATGAAAGGTATGATTACCAATCCCATGCTTACCGGAGCTATGGAATTAATGAAAGCCAACGATACGGTAGAGCATCGTCAGATGTTTATTGGAGAAGTGCTTCATGCAAGATTTCTCTCACCGGTAGTTATCGACCCGAAGCCGGAGGTAGATGAAAACGGTATCAGCATAGTGAGTAAAGATGCAAAAATTCAGCTTCCCATGCTGACGGCACCGGACGGAAAGCATTTCTTTATGGCATTTACCGATTTAGAGGAGCTGCAGAAGTGGAATAAGGAAGGCGGCCAGCAGATTTTTGGTTTCAATTTTGTGGATTATGTAGGAATGCTTCGTAAAGCGAAGGAAACCTGCAATGGTTTTATTATCAATCCTTACAGCCATAATATTGTAATGCCTTCAGAGCTTGTAGAAGCGATTGCAGAAAAGAATCCAAATATTTTTAAAGAACAGAAATAAGCTTGTATAGATTTTGGGAATCCTGTTAACACTATCCCTAGAAGTTAATTCTAAAGTAGTGAAGGGATGGAGGAATCTATGAAAACGCAAAAAAATAACAAAAAACCAAAGATGCTGAAGGAGAAAATTATTATGATTGCTTCTTCAGCATTTGTTATGACAGCACTTACCGTTACCGGTTTATACATGAAGGACAAGGATACGGAGAACCACGACAATGGCTATTCCATTGATTTATCCCAGATTGAGCCCGCACCGGAAAGTACCCAGGAATTTGCCTTGGTAACACCATCAGAGGATGCACAGCAGGCACTTATTTCAGAGGATGCGCTGGATTATGCACCGGTGGAGCCGGAGGAAGGCACAGAGCAGGCGCAGGGTGCTGCACCGGAGGACGGGGAAGCAGAGCCTGAGCCGGTAAATGGTGGAGATGTAGTTATTAGTCAGGCACTGAATTTCTCTGTAGAAGATGGTCTTATCATGCCCACAGAAGGATATGTGCTTATGCACTACAACATGGACAATACCGTGTATTTTGCCACACTTGACCAGTACAAGTACAATCCGGCAGTAATCATCAGTGCGCCGGAGGGAGAGCCCGTATATGCATGTGCGGACGGAGAGGTAGTCAGTGTATTTTCCAACGAAGAAATTGGACAGAGCATGATTTTGGATTTGGGAAATGGTTATCAGGTAACCTACGGGCAGCTGCAGAATTTGTCCTGTGAGGTAGGTGATTTTGTGTCTGCGGGAGAAAAGATTGCAGAAATCAGTGCACCTACAAAATATTATAGCGTAGAGGGAAGTAACTTATACTTTTCAATGAGTGCCAACGGTGAGTTGATTAATCCGGAAGAAATGCTGAGCGAGTAGACGATTTTACAGTTTACTGATGAAAAAAAAAGAAGTATAATGAGCGTTATGAAGAAGAATATAAGTAGGGTCATCTGTCTGGGCATGATGTTGCTTGGTCTGTCGGGCTGTGGAAAACCGGCACAGGACCAGAGCAACCATGCCGGACAGATAGAGCCCGTTTCAAAAGAGGATACAATTACATATCAGTTGCTGGAGACGCCGGAGCTGGATTATGAGCTTCCGGAGCTGACACCGGGGTTATGTGTGCCATCCGGTGGGTATGATGTTGCAGAGGACAAAAAGGCCCATGTGTATGGAACGATTCTGCCACAAGAGTTCCACATCTTAGAGACGGAAACATGGGAAGTGGTATATACCGGAGTATTTTCGGAGGTAAAGTATCATAAGGATACCACCAGCTACAGTGCGGTGGCGGATTTTACAGAGTTTGCCCAAACCGGTGAATATGTATTAAGGTGCGATTATCTGGGATATTCCTACCCCTTTACCATTACGGAGCGTTTGCAGGAGAATGCGCTGGCAGAGATGGTGGAAGGGTATGGGGCGTTTCTTGCGGCGGAAGGTGATGCGCACAGCAAGGTGGAAGGTGTGTTAACACTGCTTCTGTCTTACGAGCTTTATGGGGAGGCCTATGAAACGCAGGAGGGGGATGTACCCCGGGTATTGCAGGTGGTTCATACATATGCAGAGGCTCTGATGGAGGAGCAGGAGGGGGAAGAGGAGTGGTCTTCTGACCTTTATAGGACGGCTGCGTTACTTGCCAAGTATGGGAACAATTATCAGGCCTTTGATTGGAATCAGGCCAACAAAGCCATAAAGCTGGCAAAGGACCTTTGGAAGGAAGCAGAGAAGGCGGAGCCGGAATCCAATTACCGGATACTTGCGGCAGCAGAGCTTTATAAGGCTACGGGAACCTATAGCTACCGGAGGGTGGTGCAGGATTATTTTGATGCAAAGGCGGAGACGGAAAAACTGCTGGAAAACCGTTATGAGGTATTGGCGGTGCTGACCCATTTTACCACAGATTATAAAGTGAATCGTACACTTTGTACTTCCCTGATGGAAGAGATACTAAAGCAGGCGGAGGAGGCGTATTCTTACATCGATTTGGACAATCAGCTACTTAGTATGGGGGCCGGAGAAGAAAAATTGGATGAAATTATGTGGAATATGGTAACTGTTTCCGTCGTAGAATATGTTATCACTAATTATGAATACGGAGACCTTCTGGAGGAGGAATATTTTTACCTTCAGGGCAGGAATCCTCAGGCAATGGATTATGTAAGTGAGATGATTATGAAAGCGCCTCATTTGCAGGCGGCTTATATTATGATGCTTTGCGAGCATCTGGCGCATGATCATTTGAAATAAAAGGAGATAAGAAATGAAGATAGCTGTTTTAGCCGGTGGTACCAGCACGGAGAGAGACGTGTCTCTGGTAACCGGTTCTATGATTTATAAGGCTTTAAAGGAGGCAGGACATCAGGTGGCACTTATTGATGTGTACCTTGGTGTGGAGGACGAGGAGATTGGAGCAAATCCAGCCTGCGCCTTTGATAATACAAGAGACTGGGCCAAGGAGATTCAGGGAATCAGTGCCCGCAATCCGGACCTGGAGGCTGTAAAAGCCTTGAGACCGGATGGGGCCAAGAATTTCTTCGGTCCAAACGTCATCCGTCTTTGTCAGGAGGCTGAGGTGGTGTTTATGGCACTTCATGGAGCCAACGGTGAGGATGGTAAGATTCAGGCCTGCTTTGACCTGATGGGTATCTGTTACACCGGTACGGATTATGTCAGCTCGGCACTTGCCATGGATAAAAGTCTTGCGAAGGAGCTGTTCTACCAGCATGGGATTCCTACACCGGCCGGTATTCATTTGTCAAAAGGAGAAGAGGATCCGATGAGTGTTCCCTTCCCCTGCATTGTGAAGGCCTGTACCGGAGGCTCCAGCGTGGGCGTGGCTATTGCAAATAATATGGAAGAATATGAAGCGGCTAAGGCAGAGGCTTTCCGCTATGATGATGATGTGGTAATTGAGCAGTTTATTAAGGGAAGGGAGTTTTCCATAGGTGTGTTGGAAGGAAAGGCACTTCCCATCATTGAGATTGCGCCCCTTCAGGGCTTTTACGATTATAAGAACAAATATCAGGCAGGCTCCGCGGTGGAGACCTGTCCGGCACTTCTTCCTACGGAGGTAACGGAGAGGATGCAGCAGACAGCGGAAAAGGTCTTTCAGGTGCTTCGTCTTAAGAACTATGCACGAATGGATTTCATGATGGACGAGAATTTTAATTTCTACTGTCT
>CAZOSU010000036.1:5338-13650 GCA_964582515.1 uncultured Acetatifactor sp.
GCCAATACTCTTCCGGGTATGACGCCTACGTCACTTCTTCCGCAGGAGGCGGCAGCAGTGGGGATGAGCTTTATCCAGCTCTGTGAGAAAATTATCAGTTTAGCAAAGAATGGGAAATAAGTCATGAAGAATATGACACTGGAAAATATGGCCCGGGTCACCGGTGGTCAGCTGGTAAATCCGGAACATGAAAATTGTAGCGTGGAGGCCGGTGGTGTGTATTTGGATTCCAGGCAGGTGGAGGCCGGAGATATCTTTATCGCCACAAAGGGAGAGCGGGTGGATGGTCACTCCTTTATCCGGGCAGTGGCGGACAAGGGGGCTCTTGGCGTTATCTGCGAGAAAGCGCAGCCACAGCTGGCACTACCATACATAATTGTGGAGGATTCCTTTGCGGCTCTGCGGCAGCTTGGAGAATATTATCGTACGCAGCTTGATGTGAAGGTTGTGGGAATCACCGGAAGTGTGGGAAAAACCAGTACCAAGGAATTTATCGCCGGGGTTTTGTCTCAGAAATATAACGTACTGAAGACCCAGGGGAATTATAATAACGAAATCGGCGTACCGCTGACGATTCTGCGGATTCGGGATGAGCATGAAGTGGCAGTGCTGGAGATGGGTATCAATCATTTTGGTGAGATGAGCCGCCTGACAAAAATGGTAAAACCGGATGTGTGTGTGATGACCAATATTGGGCAATGCCATTTGGAGTTTTTGGGAAGCCGGGAGGGAATTTTAAAGGCAAAGTCCGAAATCTTCCAGTGCTGCAATCCCCAAGGGCTCGTTGTTGTAAATGGGGATGATGATATGCTTCAGACTATTTCAAAGGTGCACGGAAAGGTGCCGTTACGTTTTGGACTGGCAGAGGAAAACGGAGTATATGCATGCGAGATTAAGAAGCTGGGACTTTTTGGAAGTGAATTTATGTTGCATCTGGGAGAGAAGCACTTTTTCGCAAGGGTGAATCTGCCGGGAGAGCATCAGATATACAATGCCCTTGCTGCTGCGGCAGTTGCAGATTATCTGGGACTTACAGAGGAGGAAATCGCAAAGGGTATTGCTTCCATTGAGCCCACAGCCGGACGAAGTAATCTGATACAGACTCCCGATTATATAGTAATTGATGATTGCTATAATGCTAATCCGGTATCCATGAAGGCAGCCATTGACCTTCTTTCTTTGGCAGATACCAGAAAGGTGGCAGTTCTGGGAGACATGTTCGAGCTGGGAGAGCAGGAAAGAGTCATGCATGGAGATATTGGTGCCTATGTTGCAAAAAAAGGTATCGATGTGCTTCTTTGTGCAGGAGAGCTTTCAGAAGAGATGGCTACTCGGGCCGGAGCAAAAAGCTCTGTTACAAAGGTGCGCCATTATGCAACCAGAGAACTTCTCGTAGAAGATTTACAGAAACAGCTTGTAAAAGGAGATACGGTTCTAATCAAGGCATCCCATGGAATGGGATATCAGAGCGTAGTGGAATTACTTAGTAAATAGAAAAAGGAGCTTCCTGCTTATTTGGCAGGAAGCTCTTTCACATTCTGTGCATATGTATCAGCGATAATATCCCGGACATATGAACCGAGATTTTTCAGAGTCTCTTTCTCCAGTTCTTTGGTATAAATCGGTTTACCGTAGTCTATGATGACAGTGGTTGCTTTCACCTTCGGGAAGTGGTCTTCAAAAATGGAAGAAGAGTTTACAATAGTTATGGGAACAATGGGAACATTGCCTTTTTCTGCAATTTTAAAGCTTCCTTCTTTGAAGGGGAGTAAGGTACCTTCCTCTTTGTTGCGGGTGCCTTCCGGGAAGATAGTCATGGAAATTCCGGATTTTACCTGCTCAACACCGGTCAGAACGGTTTTTAAGCCCTGCTTAAAGTCGTTGCGGTCAAGGAATAGACAATACAAATGCTTCATCCACCAACGAAGAAGAGGAACCTTTTTCACTTCGATTTTGGAGATGTAGCCGGTAGGTCTTGGCACCTGAATATAGGAAATCAGGATATCGAAAAAGCTGCGGTGATTTCCTACGTACAGTACAGCAGTATCTGTAGGAACGTTTTCCTTATTCTTTACAATAATCTTAGTTCCGCAGATGAAGAGAACAACCCTAAATGCCCATAAAACGCAGGCCAGAGAGCTTCTGTCATGGAAGTCCTTATGCTTTTTCCAGATAATTTCCTCAAACAACATCACCGGAATGGTAAAAATTAAAAATAAAATTATAAAAAGCAATGCTAATATTGTACGAATCATATATATTGAACCTTTCAGGAGCTTAGACTCGCAAACCCAATGTGGCTTCGGGGCGTCTGGTCTTGTGTCCGCGGACATTATATCATACTTTTTACTCTGTGTACATAGGATAGAATAGAAGAAAATTGGGCGGTATTTATGAAAAAAAGAATAATTATACCCATTGTAATCCTATGCACTTTACTGCTGTCCGGCTGCGATACTCTGGGAAGGAAAGAGACGAAAATCAGGGATTTGGAGTTTGTAGTGGTAAGCGAAAGTGCCATTCCGGAGAATCTGTTTGAGTTATTGGAGGAGATGAAGGCGGAAAGCTTCCATTATGTGTTTTCGGACAGGGAGTATCTCTATATCTGCGTGGGTTATGGTGCACAAAAGCACAGTGGGTACAGTATCGCTGTGGATGGTCTGTATCTGACGGATAAAGCCATTCATGCGGAGACCACACTGATAGGGCCGGATAAGGAGAATTTGAAGCGAAATGTACCCTCCTATCCCTATATTGTACTGAAAACCGATTATCTGGAGCAGACGGTTATTGTAAAATGACGGCTTACTATGGTACTATAAAAAGTAAGAAAATACATGGAGGATATTGGGAGTGTTACTCATTGAAAATGGATATGTAATTGACCCAAAGTCAGGGCTGGAAGGAAAGCTGGATGTTCTGGTGGAGGGGAAGAGAATTAAGAAAATCGGAGAGAATTTACGGAGTACTTTGGAAAGCGGCCAGGTAACGGAGCTTCTGGATGCTTCCGGAAAGGTGGTGGCTCCCGGTCTGGTAGATGTGCATGTACATTTCAGGGAGCCGGGCTTTACCTATAAGGAGGATATTCAGACCGGAAGCAGGGCAGCTGCCAGAGGGGGTGTGACTACCGTGGTTCTCATGGCCAATACCAAGCCTGCGGTGGACAATGCAGAGACTTTGCAGGAGGTATTAAATAAAGGGAAAGAGACAGAGATTCATGTGGAGACCTGTGCCAATGTGACGCTTGGCTTAAAGGGGCAGGAGATAACTCCTATGGAGACACTCAAGGCGGCAGGAGCAGTGGGATTTACCGATGACGGTATTCCTATTATGGATGCGGAGCTGGTTCGTCTGGCTATGGAGAAGTGTGCAGAGCTGGAGGTGCCTATCAGCTTTCACGAGGAGGACCCGTCGCTGATTACCAACAATGGAGTAAATCGCGGCATAGCCAGTGGGCATTTCGGTATCGGCGGCTCTCCCAGAGAAGCGGAATATACGCTGGTAGAGAGGGATTTACAGATTGCACTGGAAACGGGGGCAAGCATTGATATTCAGCATATCAGCACAAAGGAAGCAGTGGAGCTGGTGCGTCAGGCCAAGAAAAAGGGAGACAATATCCATGCGGAGGCATGCCCCCATCATTTTACCCTGACCGAGGAAGCAGTGATAAAGTATGGTACTCTTGCCAAGATGAATCCGCCCCTCCGTACCGAGGAGGACAGGCTGGCCATCATCGAGGGCTTAAAGGATGGGACCATCGACCTGATTGCCACGGACCATGCACCACATTCCGCAGAGGAGAAGGCAAAGCCCATCACCGAGGCTCCAAGTGGTATTATCGGTCTGGAGACGGCACTTCCCCTGGCTATTACGGAGCTGTATGCCAAGGGGCATCTGACTTTGATGCAGATATGGGAGCGTATGAGCTATGCACCGGCAAACATGTACCACTTAAATGCCGGATATCTGGCGGAGGGCGGTCCTGCAGACATTATCATTGTGGATACGGATGGAAAACAGGTATTTACCGAATATTATTCCAAGGCCTCCAATTCGCCTTTTACCGGCTGGGAATTACAGGGCGTGGTGGAGAAGACTATTTGCGATGGAAAAATCATTTTTGAAAAGTAAGCACGGAGGAGAATGAAGTGAAAGAAAAAACGCTGGGAAAAGTAATCTCTCAGAAGGAGATTTCCAAGAACATTTTTGATATGTGGATTGCTACGGACTTAGCAGACCAGGCGAAGCCGGGACAGTTTATCGGCGTGTATCCGAAGGATAAGAGCAAGCTGCTTCCGCGTCCTATCAGTATTTGTGAGATTGACAAGGAAAAGAAGGCTCTGCGTATCGTATATCGTATTGCAGGCGCAGGAACCGCAGAATTTTCTACCTATCAGGCAGGGGATGAGGTTGCAATTTTAGGAACCCTGGGCAACGGCTTCCCATTAGAGGCAGGAAAGGGCAAAAAGGTATTTCTAATCGGCGGCGGTATCGGTGTGCCCCCTATCCTGGAGATGGCAAAGCAGATGGATGCAGACAAGAGCATCTTGCTTGGATATCGTGACGGTGATTTATTCTTAAAAGAGGATTTTGATGCTTACGGTAAGGTATATGTGGCAACCGAGGACGGAAGCGTAGGAACAAAAGGTAATGTAATGGATGCTATCGCAGCAAATGGCTTAGAGGCAGATGCTATTTTTGCCTGCGGCCCCATGCCCATGCTTCGTGCCATCAAGCGCTATGCGGAGGAAAAGGGCATCAAGGCATACATTTCTTTGGAAGAGCATATGGCCTGCGGCGTGGGTGCATGCCTTGGCTGTGTGGTGAAGACCAGGGAGGTAGACCATCATTCCCATGTACACAATGCAAGAATTTGTACCGATGGTCCCGTATTTGATGCAGAGGAGGTAGATATCTAATGAATACGCAGGTAACAATTGCAGGAATAACCTTAAAGAACCCTGTTATGACCGGTTCAGGCACCTTCGGCTCCGGTATGGAATATGGTGAATTTGTGGATTTAAACAGACTTGGAGCAGTGGTAACAAAGGGTGTGGCAAATGTGCCTTGGCCGGGCAATCCTACCCCCAGAGTGGCAGAGGTTTACGGTGGAATGCTCAATGCCATCGGTCTCCAGAATCCGGGTATCGAGGTTTTTTGTGAAAGAGATATCCCTTTCCTGAAGCAGTATGATACCAAGATTATTGTAAATGTATGTGGAAAATCCGTGGAGGATTACTTAGAGGTTGTGGACAGACTTGCCCATGAGGACGTGGCAATGCTGGAAATCAATGTATCCTGTCCTAATGTAAAGGAAGGTGCCATTGCTTTTGGACAGAAGGCAGATGCTCTTTTCAACATTACCTCTGAGATTAAAAAGCATGCAAAGCAGCCCATCATTATGAAGCTGAGTCCAAATGTAACGGATATCACGGAGATGGCGAAGGCGGCAGAGGCAGCGGGCGCAGATGCATTGTCCCTGATTAACACTCTGACCGGTATGAAGATTGATATTCACAGAAGAAAATTTGCGCTGGCCAATAAAACCGGGGGAATGAGTGGTCCTGCTATCAAACCGGTGGCAGTGCGTATGGTATACCAGGCTTCCCATGCAGTGAAGATTCCTGTCATTGGCATGGGTGGTATCGCTACAGCAGAGGACGCTATTGAATTTATCCTAGCGGGTGCTACCGCAGTCTCTGTAGGTGCCATGAACTTTGTGAATCCTTATACGACTGTGGAAGTGGTAGAGGGCATTGAGAAGTATATGCAGCAGTATGGCGTGGAGAATTTGACCGATTTAATTGGCGCAGTAAACGAATAAAACTAAAAAAGCCTTCATATCTTTACTATATAGGTAAGGATAGGAGGTTTTTTTGTGGAAATAAAGAAGACAAATGTACATATAGAGCAGGTGAAGGGATGCATTTCCAGTCAGTTTGTGTTGGAGCAGGATATTAATTTGTCCGAGACGAGACCGGATATGGCGTCCATCTGCTTGCGCAGAGCCTGGCTGGTGGTGGAGGAAATCCGGCCGTATACGGATGTGGTACAAGTAAAGGGCAATCTGGAATATGGGATTTTGTACCAGACGGAGGGAGACGGTTGTAAGCTGGAGCGTCTGGAGGGGGCACTTCCCTTTGAAGAAACCATACATATGCAGGGGGTATCCGCAGGAGATACAGTAAAGACGGATGCGGTGGTGGAGGATTTCAGCGTCAGTGTCATCAATTCCAGAAAGCTCAGTGTCCAGTCGGTCATCACCATGAATGTGTGCACCAAAGAGCTGGGAAGTGTGGAATTTCCCACGGATATGGCAGGGCTGGAGAATTATGAGTACCGTCAGGTGATGAGTGATGTGACGCAGCTGGCTTTGTCAAAAAATGATATTTTCCGCCTAAAGCAGGAGAAGAAGCTGACAGGAGAATATCCCAATATCCACAATATTCTTTGGCAGAGCGGAAGAATCTCTGAGCTGGACACCCGTCCCATGGCAGATAAACTGATGCTGCAGGGCGAGCTGGTGATGTTTGTGCTGTATGAGTGTGAAGGAGAAAATCACGAAATTCGCTTCTATGAGTGCACCATTCCCTTTAGCGGGAATCTGGAATGCATGGGAATGGACAGCGATATGACGGCAGATGTAAGGTGGAAAATGGGTTCCTTCCAATTGAACGTAAAGCCGGATGAGGACGGGGAAGAGAGAGTGCTTCAGCTGGATATGAATTTGCAGCTGGAAATCAAGGCTTACAAGGAAATGCAGCTCCGTTATATCAGTGATTTATATAGTGTGAAAAGTCAGGTGACCTTGGAAACGGAGAAGAGGACTATTCCCAGACTTTTGGCCAAAGTTACAGGAAAGTACAAGATGACGGAGCAGATGGACACCGGTATTTTGCCGGGAACTATATTACAGCTTCTTCACAGCGAAGGAAATGTACACGTAGACCGGGTGGAAAGCGTTGCAGGAGGCACCTTGGTAAATGGTTCTGTAAGTGTGCAGATTTTGTGTGTAACGGGGGATGACGTGCAGCCCTATGAAATGCTGGAAAAGGTGCTTCCCTACAGCTATGTGCTGGAGTGTGGTGATATGGCGGGGATGCCTGTGCCTGAGGTGACCGCAGAATTGGAGAAGCTGGAGGTGTCCCTGGCGGATGATGGGCAGGTGGCCCTGAAGGCAGTGATATCCTTCTATATGATTGCTTTCGGTAACGAAGAGGTGACGCTGGTGAAAACGATATCAGAATCGGAAATTAACAGGGAAGAGCTAAAGAGGCTCCCGGGCATGGCTGTTTTCGTGGCAGGAAAGGGGGATACCCTGTGGGATATTGGTAAGAAATATTATATTTCCGTGGATATGCTGCAACAGATAAACGAGCTGGAAAGCAGGGAGCTGACGGAAGGACAGAGGCTTTTAGTAGTGAAGCAGGGAATGTAGGAATAGTGGATAAATAGAGGGCGATTACAGTAATGCAATCGCCCTTTGTATGTTATTCTTCTTCAGTTGCACTGATGCCTGCTAGTTCATCAAACTTCTTCATAACCGCTTCATAGGTCTTCTGAGAAATTTCAGGAAGCTCTCCGCCCCAGGTTTTTTCCGCCTGTGC
Source organism: uncultured Acetatifactor sp. (assembly GCA_964582515.1). Classification (GTDB taxonomy): domain Bacteria; phylum Bacillota; class Clostridia; order Lachnospirales; family Lachnospiraceae; genus Acetatifactor. The sequence goes on from CAZOSU010000036.1 coordinate 12,946, forward strand.
ATAACCCTTTTTGAAGGCTTCTCTCATATCCTCAAGCTTATCCGGGTCACCGCCGGTAAGTGCTACCGCAAAGTCGATAATACGGGTAGAGGTCTGTTCTACGCCCCAGTAGCCGTCCTCTGCGATATCTGCCTGCGCCTGTGCCTTGGTAGCAGCATCTACAGTGAAGTCTCCTTTGGCAAGGAATTTCCACATTGCGTCGTCCGTAGCGGTGCCAAAGGTACCTGCCTGCTTGGACATCATATCCGCAATCATCTTTTTAAAGGTGTTCATACGATTTTCTGCATCCTGCTTTAACTGATTTACTAATGCAGTATTCTGAGTATATGTTTTCTGTGACTCCTTGGATACCTCTAAAACAACGCCGGTATCTGCAGCGGCTTCGGCAGCCTTGCTTTCCGTTTTTTCAACAACGGCAGCCTCTTCCTTTGCTTTGGTATCAACCTTTGAATAGCTCTGATAAGCTGATACAGCCTGATTTGTAATTCCATTTACGTTCATAAGCATCCTCCTTGATTGTGTCCCTGACAGGACAGAACTGTTTTGTCTTTACATGTGAAACGGCATAATTAGCCATCTATGTTTATTATCGGAATGGGCTACAGAAAAAATAAGGGATTTTTCAATTAAATATCAAGTTTTGCCAGGATAATATAAAATCCCGGATATATTCAATGGAAAATAGAGCTAAGATATAGCATATGT
>CAZOSU010000037.1:0-13638 GCA_964582515.1 uncultured Acetatifactor sp.
ATATGGCTTATTACAAGGCGCAGCTTGGTGCAGGTTATGTGGATATCCTGACACAGGCAGAGGATGCAGAGCCTTCCTACTGCTTCCCAAACAAATTGGAGGATATTGCAGTGCTTTCCTTTGCGATAAATAGTGGCAAAAAAAATGCCAGAGCATGCTATTATCTTGCCTGCCTGTATTATGATAAGCGTCAGTATGAGCAAGCGATTGCACTTTGGGAGAAATCTGTGGAACAGGATGCAACATATTCACTGGCACATCGTAACCTTGCCATTGCTTATTACAATAAAGAGAAAAATGCAGAGAAGGCACTTGTAGCTATGGAAAGAGCCTTTGCTCTGGATACAAGCGATGTGAGAATGTTCCTGGAGCTGGACCAGCTCCGCAAAAAGCTGGGCTACACCTTTGAGGAAAGACTTGCCGAGTTTGAAAAATATATTTGCCTGGTAGACAAGCGTGATGATTTATATATCGAATACATCACCCTTCTGAACATGACCGGAGAGTACGAAGCAGCTTATCAGCGTATTATGAACCACCATTTCCATCCATGGGAGGGGGGTGAAGGCAAGGTTACCGGCCAGTATGTGCTTTCTCTGCTACAGCTGGCGAAAGCCGATATGGAAGCCGGAAAGTGTGAAAGTGCCAAGGAAAAGCTGAAAAAGGCATTGGTTTATCCCCACAACCTGGGAGAAGGAAAGCTGGAGGGCTGCAAGGATAATCACTTATATTACCATCTTGGACTGGCAGAAGAAGCCCTGGGAAATACGGACAGGGCAAGGCAGTGCTTTGAGAGGGCGACTCTGGGAACGGACGAGCCTGCGGGCGTGATGTATTACAACGACCAGCCTGCGGACATGATTATGTATCAGGGACTGGCGCACTTAAAGCTGGGAGAAAGGGATAAGGCACAGCAGAGATTTACCCGCCTTACAAGCTATGGACGGGCACATATGGAGGACGAAGTGAGGATTGAGTACTTTGCTGTGTCCCTGCCGGATTTAACCGTGTTTGAGGATGATTATACCCTTCGTAATAAGGCACATTGCAATTATCTGATAGGACTGGGAAATCTGGGAAGGGGAGATAAGGAGACTGCAAAAGAATATTTTAAAAGGGCATCTTCGCTGGAAGGTTCACACCAGATGAGTAGAATTTACTCTTTGTAATGTATGAAAGGGTTATAGGGGGCTTGACCATCTTGTTGGTGGTTAAGCCTTTTTTTATTTCGTGTTTATGTATTTTTTATATTTGTTGCGCAACGAGTGTGAAATGAAAGTTGCGCTATGCGCAATAATTTTGTAAAAAATGACAATTTTTTGTGCAAAAATGTTATTGCTCTTGTGGATTGATTTTTATTTTGTATAAAAATATAATAAAGACAACAAGAGAGATGTAGCGCAAAAGAAAAAAGTGCGCAATATATTGCGCAAAGGGTATGGAGGAAAAATATGAAGGAGAAAACAAAGTTTCAGCGTTTTTTGAAGAAGCTGTACAAGTATAGAGTGTATTTATTGATGCTTGCACCGGCAGTAATTTATACCTTGGTATTTGCATATTACCCCATGACCGGTGTGGTAATGGCATTTAAGAAGTATAACTATCAGGGCGGCATCTGGGGAAGCCCCTGGAATGGTATTGAGAACTTCAAGTTCTTCTTTAAGTCCGGGCAGGCAGCACTGGTTATCCGCAATACCGTATTATACAACATTCTTTTTATTGTAGTGGGTACGGCAACACAGATTGCAGTAGCGGTGTTCTTAACGGAAATCCGCAATAAGCGTTTCCGCAAGGTGAGTCAGTCCATGATGTTTTTACCATACTTTATCTCCTGGGTTATCGTAGGCGTTATGGCCTTTAACATTTTCAGCTCTGACTACGGATTTATCAATCGAATTCTGGTTTCCCTGGGATTTGAGAAATTCGCCTTTTACAAAGAACCGGCAGCATGGCCCTTCATCCTTTTGTTCTTCAACATCTGGAAGGGTGTGGGATATGGCTCGGTAATGTATCTGGCAGCGATTATGGGTGTGGATACCTCCATTTATGAGGCAGCAGCTATCGACGGAGCCAATGTATTTCAGAGAATTTTCAAGGTAACCATTCCTTCCATTATGCCTACCGTAATCATCCTGTTCTTAATGAGTATCGGTGGTATCTTCAAGGGCAACTTTGATATGTTCTATAACCTGGTAGGAAGCAACGGCCTTTTATATAACGCAACCGACGTGATTGATACGCTGGCCTTTAGAGCATTGATTTCCAGCAATGATTTCGGTATGTCCGCAGCGATTGGTCTGTTTCAGTCCGTGCTTTGCTTCATCACCGTACTTCTTGCAAATAAGCTGGTAAGTCTCTATGACAAAGACTACACATTGTTCTAGGAGGTGCATACATGGCTGAAAAGAATCATTTGGGAAAAGTAAAAGCAGGCAAAGATGTTATTTGTCTGAATATAATAGCGTATTCTTTCTGTAGTATTGTTGCACTGTTGTGTCTGGTGCCTTTTATCATGGTTTTATCCGGCTCCTTCTCTTCAGAAACGGCAATCATTGAAAATGGATTTTCCATTCTGCCCCAGGACTTTTCCTTAGAGGCATACAAGACGGTATTTAAAGAGCCCATCACCATTATTCGGGCATATGCAACAACCATTATCCTGACAGCGGTTGGTACAGTGGTGGGACTGTTAATCCAGACCATGACCGCATATGTACTGGCCAGAAAGGACTTCGAGTGGAGAAACGGATTTTCCTTCTTCTTCTACTTTACAACACTGTTTTCCGGCGGTCTGGTACCTACCTTTATCCTTTATACCAGAACCCTTGGATTAAAGGACAGCTATCTGGCACTGTTATTACCGCTTATGTTCTCGGTATACAATCTGCTGGTAATGAAGAGCTACATAACCTCCATTCCGGATTCGCTGATTGATGCGGCAAAGATTGACGGCTGCGGCGAGGTAGGAACCCTGTTTAAGGTGGTAATGCCGTTAATTAAGCCGGCACTGGCTACCGTAGGACTTTTCATTGCACTGGCATACTGGAACGATTGGTACAATGCAATGCTTTACATTAATTCCGAAGAGAAGTACCCCCTGCAGTACTTCCTGTATCAGCAGGTAAACAATATCGAGGCTTACAAGAAGCTGATTGCCAATGCAACCGTCAGCAGCTCCGTAGTAAGTGCCTTGTCCTTACCTACACAGACATTAAAGATGGCACTGACCATCGTAGTAACCGGCCCGATTATTCTGGCGTTCCCCTTCGTACAGAAGTATTTCGTACAGGGTATCACCATTGGTGCAGTAAAGGGTTAATTTATCGGATGTAAAACTGCGGGAGGCAGTCAAGCATACAAGAAGTTATTTCTATTCATTTTAAAGGAGGTCTCTATGAAAAAGAGGATGAAAAAGTTAGTTTCGCTTTTACTAGCGGCAGCAATGACAACAGGCGTACTTACTGCTTGTGGCGGCAGCACAAGCAACACAGATGTAGACCTGAATGCAACCACCGACGAGTATGTTGAGTTAAAAATGTACTTATTAGGTGACAGAACCCCTGATTTTGATGAGGTTTATGGCAAGATTAACGAGATTTTAAAGGAAAAATTAAACTGTACCATCAGTGTGGATTTCTTATCCTGGGGTGAGCATGATACCAAGTATTCTCTGCTTTTCTCTTCCGAAGAGGATTTTGACTTAATCTTCACCGCTTCCAGCTGGGGACATTACGAGCAGACCGTAGCACTTGGTGGTTTCCAGCCACTGTCTGAGGAGTTTATTCAGACCTTTGCTCCTGACATCTGGGAGGTAGTTCCTGCTATGGCTTGGGATCAGGCAAAGATTAACGGAAACATTTACATGGTTCCTAACTATCAGAACGAATTCGGTCAGGACGTTATCGCTGTTCGTTCCGATATTATGGAGCAGGTTGGTATTTCGCAGATTACCAACTGGGAAGAGTTAAAGGCATTCTATCTTGCATGTGCTGAGAATGGTATCTATGCAAGCCAGGGCGGCCCATGGTATCAGTACTTCCAGAACGAGGGTCTTACCACAACAGGTGGTGCTCCTAAGGGTGGCGAGTTAGTATTATTCAATACCCAGGATGCCAGTGACCTTGACTTCTACTATCTCCTTGACTGGCCGGGATTTACCGATTACTGTAAGCAGATGAAGGAGCTTGCGGATGCAGGCTGCTGGTCACCTGACGTACTGAGCTCTACGGATGAGAGACAGACAGGTCTCTTAACCGGTAAGACCTCCAGTATGATTTGGAACCTTGGTTCTTGTAAGAACTATGCAAAGCAGGCAAATGCTGAGAATCCTGACTGGAACGTAACCTTATGTGACCCTGTTTCATCCCAGCCTAAGAAGGTTAACTCTTACATCAACAATGGTGTTGCTATCAATATCAATTCTGAGCACAAAGAGCGTGCGATGATGGTACTTAATGAGTTCTATACCAACCCTGAGGTATTTGACCTTGCAATGCTTGGTATCGAAGGCAAGCACTGGGAAGCAGTTGGCGATGATATGTACAAGATTATCGACGAGTCTAACTTCGGTGTAGACAGCAACTGTAACTGGGGATGGACCAACTGTGAAATCAAGAGAACTGAGTATATCGAAGACAGAACTGCTCTGGATGATACCCATGATGCAATGCTTGAGGTATGGAACGACAACGTAAAGGCGGAGCATCCATACGACAGCTTCAACTTTGATTCTACTACAGTAAGTACTCAGTTTGCAGCTGTTGAAGCAGCAATCGGAACTTACTATGAGCCATTGGTAAGTGGTCTTGTGGATGATGTAGATGCTTCCATCGAGGCACTTCGGGCTGCACTGGAAAGCGCAGGCATCCGCGATGTTATCGCTGAGATGGAGAAGCAGGCTGCAGAGCATGTAAAGAATAACTAGAAACATTTTATGAGGGCTGCCATTTTGTGTGGCAGCCCCCTTTATAGGGTGATATACTGTTATCTATATGGAAGGGGGAGCTGTAATATGACAATGGATGAAATCGCAAAGGAACTGAATGTTTCCAAGAGTACGGTATCCAGAGCCTTGTCCGGGAAGGGCAGAATCGGGGAAGAGACTCGTGCGAAAATCCTTGCCTTTGTGGAGAAGGCGGAGAAAAAGGAACACACAGTTACTGCTTCAGCAAGGACCGGCAATATCGGGGTGATATTTCCGGCGGATATGTATATTACGAGTAAGCCCTATTTTCACAGCTGCCTTATTGGTATGTGTGAGGTGGCAAATATTATGGATTACAATATTATTTTTGCAACGGCAACTGCAACGGATATATCCGGCATCAAGAAGCTGGTAGAGCGAAATAAGGCGGATGGTGTGGTGCTTACCAGAAGTCTTGAGCACGACATTGCAGTGGACTATTTATTAGAGAAAAATATTCCCGTTGCCATGACCGGAACCTGTAGTAATAAGAATGTATTGCAGGTGGATATGGACAATGGGGAAGCAGCGGAGACTATGACCACGCTGCTGATTAAAAAGGGTTTTACCAAGTTTGCGCTGATTATTGAAGATATGAGCTATCAGGTGAACCGCAGCAGGCAGGAGGGCTTTTTTAATGCCATCCTAAAGAGTGGACTGGATAAGAACCAGCAGGTGATTTATACAGGAGCAGGCAGAATTGATTTACTGGATGCTGTGATTACGGATATCATGAATAAGAAGGTGGAATGTATTATCTGTGGAGATGACAGTCTTTGCATCCATGTGCTGGCTGCCATTCAGTCAAAGGGCTACCGGATTCCCAAGGATATCGCGGTTGCATCCCTTTACAATAGCTCCCACCTGGGGGATTTTAATCCTCCCATTACCACGGTCAACGTGGACGCTGTTAAGGTGGGAAATGAAATTGCAAAGCTGATGATAAATAAATTACAGGGAATGGATTGTCCCAACAAGAAAATGATGGAATATGACATTCTATTTCGGAAATCTACCAATCGGATGTAAAAGCGGAGGTACTTATGAGCAGAGCGTTTTTAAAGGGTGTTGATATTTCTTTCCTGCCACAGTATGAAGAGGCTGGAATGATAGTGAAGGATATGGACGGAAAAAGTGTAGATGCCTTCGATTTGTTGGAAAAATACGGAGTGAATGCAGTACGGCTTCGCCTATGGCATACTCCTGCAAATATAACGGAAAGTGGTGGATATTGTTCCTTAGAGCATACTATCGCCATGGCAAAGAGAGTGAAAGCACATAACATGGAATTTATGCTGGACTTTCATTATTCGGACTGGTGGGCGGACCCCGCTCAGCAAAAGAAACCGGCAGCCTGGGAGCACTTAAGCTTTTCCGGGCTTGAGCAGGCAGTTTTTGATTATACAAAAGACACGCTCCTTGCTTTAAAGGAGCAGGGACTTTTACCTTCTGTGGTACAGATTGGTAACGAAATCCGTTCCGGCTTTTTATTCCCGGAGGGACAGCTGCCGGACTGTGCAGGGATGGTGAAGCTGATTAATGCGGGCATTCGTGGTGTAAGGAGTGTTGCCGGCAAGGAGACAATACAGGTGATGATTCACCTGGATCAGGGCGGAAGATTTTTCTTCCTAAAGGAATGGTTTGACAATGCTTTGACCGAAGGTCTGGAGGAGTTTGATGTGATAGGTCTGTCCTTTTATCCCTTCTGGCATGGAACCTATCAGGATTTAAAGGAAACCATGGAGCGCCTGATTTCGCTTTATGGTAAGCCCATTATGATTGTGGAAACCGCCCATCCATGGCGTATCTGTCAGGAGGGCTTTGTGGACAAAAAGCAGGTGGAGATTGCAGGCTTTGAAGCCAGTGAGGAAGGGCAGAAGGTAGTTTTAGACCTGATAATGCAGCTGGTTGCATCCCTGAAAGACGATATGGGGCAGGGGGTATTTTACTGGGAGCCTATTTGTAAGGCGCAGCATGAGCAGCAGGGCTGGGATACCAATATGGGGATTTTGGATGAGGATGGCAGAGCAATGTGCAGTATTGAGTCCTTCCTTTTCAAGAGAGAGAGCTACAGCCCGGAGACCTTGGCAGAGCTTCTTGCGAAAAGAAGGATAAAGGACAATGGAGAAGCCATTTCCCAGCTTTCCGGTAAGAAGAATCTTCTCCGTAATGCAGACTGGGGAGATGGTCTTATGTACTGGCATATGAGTGAGAACACCGACAATGTTATGGCCCAGATTTATCCGGAATTTGTAGACCCATTCCCTGCACCACCGGTAAACGCTATACGTGTGGAGGCAAATAAGCAGTTTACCTATTTCCTGGAGCAGGAGGTAGAGCTTTTACCGGGAATATATAGTCTACAGGTACAGGTTAAGGGTGTGGATACTACTAATGTAAATGTGAAATTATTTGCACTGGATGGTGAAAAAGAGTATTACGAAGTGATTCATCCTACAGAGCATGAATGGGAGCCTTATACCATCGAGAATATAAAATGTGAAACAGGACATCTGAAAGTCGGAATCAGCGTGGATGCACCTCCCATGTATCTTGTAGTGAAGGATTTTGTGCTGGCTGGTGAGTAGGGATGTTTCTGACAGGAGAGAACCAATGAATTATCAGTTTCAGGAATATAAAAAGAGTGAAGTTTTGCACAACCATTTAAAGATGGGGAGAAGTAGTAACGGTAAGGAAGAAATCAAGGTAAACAGTCTGTACTTTGAGAGAAATGGCAAGCCCTGGATTGGAGTTATGGGTGAGGTTCATTTTGCCAGACTTGCAAGGGAGGATTGGTATAAGGAGCTGTGTAAGATGAAGGCCGGCGGCGTGACCATGGCAGCAACCTACCTTTTCTGGATTTATCATGAGGAAATCGAGGGAGAATTTGATTTTACCGGTGACAGAGATATCAGAGCCTTTATTTTGGAGGCGCAGCGTGCAGGTGTGGATGTGGTTATCCGTATCGGTCCATGGGCTCATGGGGAGTGCAGAAACGGCGGATTCCCGGACTGGCTTATGGAGAAGGATTATAAATTACGTGACAATAATCCGGGCTATATGGAGAAGGCACGTATCTGGTATGAGAAAATTTACCAGCAGGTACAGGGACTGTTCTTTAAGGATGGCGGTAATATTGTAGGTATCCAGTTTGAAAATGAGCTGGTGGATAATGCAGAGCATCTGCTGGCCTTAAAGGAAATGGCTCTGGAAATCGGCTATGAGGCTCCGATTTATACCGTGACCGGCTGGAACAGTGAGGTAGGTGCCAGAATTCCGGTGGATGATGTGGTGCCGGTATTTGCAGCCTACGTGGATATGCCCTGGGCAGAGCACACAAATCAGCTGCCTCCCTGCGCACACTATGTATTTGATACCCGTAGAAATGATTCCACAGTGGGAACGGATATTATTCAGGATACCACCTCCGATGATGGCTGGAGAATCCCTTACGAGAAATATCCCTTTGCTACCTGTGAGCTGGGAAGCGGTCTGCAGTCCACCCATCACCGCAGAATCAATGTATCCGGTATGGATGCTTATACCCTGTCTCTGATGAAGCTGGGAGACGGTAACAACCTGGTGGGCTACTATATGTACCACGGTGGTACCAATAAGATTGGTAAGCTCTCTACCCTGCAGGAAAGTAAGGCAACCGGCTATCCTAATGATTTGCCGGTACTAAATTATGATTTCCATACGGCGCTGACCCAGTACGGAGAGGCCAGGGAGCAGTATGGTATGCTGAATATGCTACATCTGTTTGTGGCAGATTTTGGTGATGCTTTTGCTCCCATGGAGAATGTAATGTCTGTGAAGGAGCCGGTGGCATCGGATTTTGATTCTCTGCGATATTGTATGCGTACCGATGGGGAAAGCGGCTTTGTGTTTGTAAATCATTACCAGAGACTTGGTAAGCTCAAGGACCATGAGGACGTGGTAATTGATACCGGAAAGGTAGTGTTTCCGGCCTTTGATGTAAAGGGAGAGATATGCTTTTTCTTCCCATTCCGTATGGATTTATCCGGTAAATGCTTGGAATATGCTACGGTGCAGCCACTTTGCAAGACGGGAGATACTTATTTCTTTGCAGCAGTGGAGGGAATCACTCCACAGTACAAATTTGCAGGGAAAGAGCCGATTACGGTTACTCCGGGCAAGGATTCTGTGGTGGAAGCAGAGGGCGTGAAAATCGTGACCCTGACCTTTGCGGAGGCAAGATATCTTCGCAAGCTGTCCGGCAAGGTATATCTGGGCGAAGGCTGTGACCTGTATGAGGCAGCTGGGGAAATCAAGGCCATTCAGGATGGTGATTTCGTTTATTATATCTGGACTGGTGACGGTTTTGAGCGTGCAGCTGTCAGCAGGGAGTTTCGTCCCGCACAGGTGATCTTTGAGGAGGTTTGTGAGGTATTTACCCCCACCTATTTAGAGGAACTGAATTTTGGATCCCAGCGTAAGCGTACATGGAAAAAGGTTACGGTATCCTCATCCCAAGGCTTTATCGAGATTCCGGATATCTGTGATGTGGAGCAGCTCTATGCAGACGGTGAGATGGTAGCGGATAAGTTCTATGATGGAGAAAATTGGAGAGTTCCCGCAAAGCTCCTTTACGGAAAAGAATGCTATTTGGTAATGTCAGAGTTAAAGGACGATATTTACAGAGAGTTTTAGGGATTATCCTTGCAATTAATATATGAAATGTTATATGATAAGGTCAAATTGTGATTTTTTAGGTCATGGTTTGACCTTGTTTTATGAAAGAGGAGTATCATGCGTTATCAGATAAAACACGCCATCGTTCGTTACGGGGCGGAAACTATATTAGAGGATGTAAATTTTGAAGTAAAGGATACGGAGAAAATCGCTGTGGTGGGTCGAAACGGCTGTGGTAAGACCACCCTTCTTAAGCTGATTGCTGGAGAAGTGCAGATGGACAACTTAGACAGTGACGAGGAATGCGGTATAAGCATGGCCGGAACCCAGCGTATCGGATACCTAAAGCAGATTAGCTTTGAGGATACGGAGATTTCTGTGGAGAACGAAATATTAAAGGTGTTCGAGCCCGTATTTGCCTGTGAGAAGCGTATGCTGGAATTAACCGAGCTGATGAACGAGAACCATGATAAGAGTATCATGGGAGAGTATGCCCACCTACAGGATAAGATGGAGGCTCTGGGTGGCTATACCTACCGAAAGGATATGGAGACGGTATTTCAGAAGTTTGGCTTTTCCCTGGAGGATTTACAGCGTCCCATGGGTTCCTTTTCCGGAGGCCAGCAGACCAAGATTGCTTTTATCAAGCTGCTCCTTAGTAAGCCGGATATCATGCTTCTTGACGAGCCTACCAACCACCTTGATATGCCCACCATCGAATGGCTGGAGGGATATTTAAAGGCTTATAATAAAGCAGTTGTCATCGTGTCCCATGACCGTATGTTCCTGGACCGTGTTATTGATGTGACTTATGAAATTGAGTGGGGACGTATCAAGCGTTATCCCGGCAATTATACTAAGTTTATGGCTCTTAAGGAAGAGGCTGCTATTAAGCAGGAGAAGGATTACGAGGAGCAGCAGAAGGAAATCAAGCGTCTGACGGAATGGATTGAGCAGTGGAAAAATACGCCTACCAAGGTAGCTGCTGCCAGAAGTAAGCAAAAGCAGATTGAACATATGGTGCTGATTGAAAAGCCGCGCCGTTTTGACACCAAGGCCTTTCAGGGACAGTTCACTCCCAGAATTACCAGCTATACGGATGTACTGGACTTAAGAGGCTTGCAGATTGGTTATACCGATGTGCTGAGCCGTGTATCCTTTGTGCTGAAAAAGGGAGAGAGAGTTGCTATTATCGGAGAAAACGGTAAGGGTAAATCCACCCTTTTAAAGACTCTTGTGGGAGAGATTAATCCACTGGGCGGAAGCTATACCTTTGGTCAGGGCGTAGAATGGGGATATTTTGACCAGCAGGCAGCAGTGGCAGAGAGTATGGAGCCTAAGAAGCAGGTCATCGATGATTTGTGGGACATGTACCCTACCTGGAAGGAAGTGGAAATCCGTAATGCGCTGGGGAACTTTTTGTTTTCCGGGGAAGAGGTATTCAAGGAGCTGGGACAGCTCTCCGGTGGTGAGAAGGTACGTCTGGCCCTATGTAAGATGTTTATGAAGCGTCCAAACCTTCTGATTCTGGATGAGCCCACCAACCATATGGATTTGGTGGGGAAGGAGGCTCTGGAGAAGATGCTGCAGAATTTCCCCGGCACGGTACTCTTTGTATCCCACGACCGATACTTTATCAAGGAAGTGGCTACAGGGGTACTGGACTTTGAGAAGGAGCGTGTGGAATTCTATCCATATACCTATGAAGAGTATCTGGAGGAGCGGGACAAGAAAATTGCCAGAGATGAGGAGAAGGCTGCCAGAGAGGCGGCGGCTCAGCCGGCAAAGAAGGCGGACAACGCCCCTACCCTGGAGGATGTTTTTGATAAAAAGACCTATTACAATCCGGGCAAGGTACTGTCCAGATTAAAGCAGCAGCAGGCCAAGTATGAGAAGATGTTAGAGGACAGCGAGGCTAAGTTAGAGGCTCTGAAAATGGAGCAGATGGACCCGGCTCTTGCTTCCAATTACACCAGACTGATGGAGCTTTCCCAGCAGATTGAGGAGGAAGAGCATAATCAGGAGACCATTTTAGAGCGTATGCTTGAGATAGAGATGGAGCTGGAGGAGTTTGAATAAGATATTTTGCAGATTTTTGGCAGGTTCTTTGGAGCCTGCCTTTCTTTTTTAGAGCATAGAGCGTGGACAATTCCCTATTTGACACGAGGAAGTGATGGTTATACAATGGACTAAACGAGTAATGGTATAAAGAAAAATATGTTTGTATAGAGGATTGTTTTATGAATGAGATGGATTCATGGGAGTATTGCGAATTACTTAAAGCACAAATTCAAACATCAAAGGTTTCTATAGAGAAGCTGAGTGAAGGATTATGTTCTGTCAGTATGTTAAGTCGAATATGTAGCGGGGAACGAACTGCAAATAAAATGCTGAGAGACTATTTGATGCAGAGGCTGGGGCTGGCGGAAGAGCGCAATGAGAATTTTCTTTTTGAGGAGGAATATGCCAGTTGGAGAATGCGGCAAAGAATTGTGGTTTGCATAAATGAAGAAGATATTGCTGCGGCAGAGAAATTGCTGGATGCATATGAAAAGAATATTAGTAGCCATGTGGAACAACAGTTTTGCCAAGTGATGCGAATTCAGATTATGCAGACAAAAGTGCCAGATTGTGTGGAGGTAGGAGCTTTATATGAAAAGGCACTAAAGCTTACTGTTCCGGCCATAGATGAGAAAAACGTAAATGAACTTCAATTATCGGTGAAGGAGTTGGATTTAGTTTTAGAATATGTGTATCATTGCCATAGTGAGAATGTGGCGGAACGATGTGAAGAATTACTGGAGTACATAGATACTTGCGTTATGGATGAGCAGAGCAGAGCGAAGATTCTGCCCAAGGTTATATATTATCAGTGTAGAATGCTGGTAGATGAGGAGCAGGTGGATCATAGTGCCTTACTAAGGAGGTGTAATCAGGCAATTGAGTGTTTGAGGGATGCCAGACGCCTATATTTCTTTTGGGAGTTATTACAGGAGAGAAGTAGACTTTATGATAAATTAGAAGAGTCCTTCAGAGCAAAAAAACAACCAGAAAGGGCAGGGATAATCCGAGGCTTGCAGGAGGAAAATGCAAATTGGTTAGAGACTATTGCGGAGGTATATTTGGCAGGTGGTATGGAGCCTGTTATGAAGAATTGCTGTTATTTGTATCTGGAGCGAGATACCCACTGCATCAACGAAGTGATTAAGAAAAGGCGCGAGATGCTTGGGTTGACAAAGAAGCAATTGGCGGAAGGAATATGCTCAGAAAAGACAATAGGGCGACTGGAAAATACTAAAGGGAAGGCGCAGCTGCAGATCGTTAAGGAGCTGTTTGAGCGATTAGGAATGCCTGGAGAATATCAAAGGAAAGAGATAATAGCAGGGAACGCAGAGGCCTATGAAGTGTTAGAAAAAATTGTGAAATATGGAAATGACAGAGCTTACGATGATGCTTTGGCAGAGCTTGAGAGGCTGGAAACCATGATACCTATGGAGAAGCCTTTGAATCAGCAGTATATGAAACGCCAGAGGGCTATCTGCCGATATCGTAAGGGCGATATTACGAAAGAGGAGGCATTAGAGGAGGTAAAGGGAGCTATAAGTATCACTATTTCTTATCAAAGGGTGATGAAGGAGCAAGGACTCTTTTTGACGCATAGCGAGATGACCTGTATTCAGAATATGGCATTAATTCAAGGCAGAGATGTGATGAATAAGCATGATGAAGTATTGGTAGAAATCTGCAAGGAATATGAGAGAGAGAATATGATAGCACAGAATATCAGTATGTATGAATTTGTGATGTCAGCTTATGCGAGTGCGTTGGGAAATATAGGAGAATATGAAATGTCGGACACAATCAGTAAAAGGATTATTAAAGAATGTGTCCGATGTGAAAGATTTGGCCGAATTGCTTCAAATATATATTCAATTGCATGGAATTATAAAAAAGCAGGCAGTACAATGTATTCTTTGGATATGTGGAGAAAAATGGTACGGAGAGCGGCCATAATTTTT
>CAZOSU010000038.1:0-13103 GCA_964582515.1 uncultured Acetatifactor sp.
TGCTTATGGAAAAAAGAATTCTAATCGCTGATGATGCAATGTTTATACGTATGATGCTTAAGGATATGCTCACAAAAGGTGGATACAATGTATGCGGAGAGGCTGCTAACGGCAAAGAGGCAGTGGAAATGTATAAGACCTTAAAGCCGGATTTGGTTACGCTGGATATCACCATGCCGGTACTTGATGGGATGGGGGCCTTAAAGGAGATAAAGGCCTTTGACCCCGATGCAAAAGTAGTGATGTGTTCCGCTATGGGGCAAAAGAACTTTGTTATGGACGCTATTCGTGCCGGAGCCATAGATTTTATTGTGAAACCCTTTCAGCCAAGCAAAATATTTGAGACCCTTCGGAGGGTAATCGGTTAGACTATGTAAAAAGAAGTGATGTTAAAAATCACTTCTTTTTTGTAGGCTAATTTTCAAACTCCATTTTCATTACATAATTGATGAAGGCTTCAAAGTGCTTGGACATCCATTTGTTACGATGGTAAATCAATTGTTTCCAGATATCGATTTTAAAGTCGATAATATCAAGGTAGACCAGCTTGCCTTCCTCCACCTTTTTCTGAGTGACAAAGTCAGGGAGGAAGGAGATGCCCACACCGTTTTCCAGGGAGGTTGTGATTAAGTCTGTTCGTCCGATTTCCAGAACCGGTTCAATCTCTAGGGACATTTTGGCAAGCTCTTCATCAAAAACTCTTCGGTAGCCAATCTTTTTTTCTGTAAGAATAAAGGGGCAGTCGATGATATCCTTGACAGAAAGTTTTTTCCGATGGGCAAAGGGCGAATGGACGCTGGTAACAAAATGGGTATTAATCTGTTCTTCTTTAGCGATGATGTAGTCCTTGTGATATACATGACTATCCAGGGTAAAAATTACATCCGCTTCATTATGGTCCAAAATTCGGAACATATCGTCGGTATCTGCTGTAGAAAATTTCAATAAGATATGAGGATAGCGGAAGACTGGAACCGGTATCTGATTGGCCGGAAAGGGGATTTTGTATAATGAGGAAGAAAATGGAACCTTTTCCGGATTTATTACAATAATACATTGTAAGGGAAATGTTGCAGGCGCCGAAAAGCACACCATTACAGAAGGGATGTACATGACAAAAGTAGAGCTCGAAAACTGTATAAATCTATATGGAAGCGAAATATTCAGCTTTTGCAGATATCTGACGGGAAGTGTGCAGGAGGGGGAAGAGTTATATCAGGATGTTTTTCTGTGTGCTCTGGAGCTGGAGGCAAGGGGAAAGCAGGGAGATAATCCCAAAAGCTATCTGCTTTCCATTGCAATCAATCTTTGGAAAAACAAGCGTAGAAAGTATGCATGGCGCAAACGAATCCTGAATATGGACAGCTTGGAAGAAATGGAGGAAGTCTATGGGGAGCAACAGGCGATTTCCTATGGCGAGACGTTGCAGCCGGAAGCAGTGGTACTTTTAAGGGAGCAGGCTTCGCTGGTACGAAAGCATCTGGCGGAGCTGCCGGAGAAGTACAAGCTGCCGCTGTATCTCTATTTTGCAGCAGAGCTTTCCATCAAAGAAATGGCAATTTGTCTGAAGGTTCCGGAGGGAACCGTGAAGAGCAGGTTGCATAGGGCAAAGCAGCTGATGAAGGAGAGATTGGAGGAATTGTTTTGAAAGGGAAAATGCAGTCAATACTTTTAGCTATTGTATTGATATGGGGAATTGCAGGTTGTGGTTTTGAAGAGAAGGAAAAAGAGGAGACGGCGTTAGGAAGATATGTTGAAGAGGCAGTAGAATTACCTGTTCAAAATGTTACTTATACAAGTCTGGTTCAAAAGGAGGCATTCATCCGCCTGGTAGATAGGAATGGGCAGGACCTGATATCTGCGGATGGGGGAAGAAGCTTTCAGAGTGAGGAAAATGCCACAGTAGAATATGCGGAGAACATAGCTCCCACACTGCTTACTATGATGGAAAACGCAGAAGGGGACCGGCTTCTTTCCATATATGAAGATATGCAGTCCTATGTACATATGTTTTTTTCCAGGGACGGACAGTACACTTTGCTTGACAGTTTTTCTGCCTCGGATGTTTTGAATTATTCTGTAAGCTATGATGGTTCCTTTATCATATTACAGGATAAGAATGTATATTGGCTGGATACCTCTTTAGGGGAGTGCCGGTTTATATTTGAGAGTCAGGGATATCCATACAGTGCAGCATCTGACGGAAAGCTGCTCTATGTAGTGGAGGAAACCGGCGTATGGATTTTTGACATGGAAAGCCGGGAGATGAAACCCCAGGACACCCTGCTGAACGATTTTATCGTAAAGGCGGAGGAGGATTATCTTTTATATCCTTATGGGGAGTGCCTGTGCATATTAACAAGAGAAGGGTTGTATCTGTATGAAGTGTATAGCGAAAATATGACGAGGGTGATTGATGGCTCCTTATGTGGTATCGGAGACATTACAAAGAAATACGTGGGAATGGCTGTTATGGAGTCTTCAAATGAAGCAGAGTTCCTTATTTATTATTCAGATGGGACTTTGCAGCGGTATGTGTACGACGGTACTCTTTCTGCGGAGCCGGAAAATATGCTGCGTGTCTATGGAATCTATGAGGATGGTAATATCAGGCAGCTGATTACCGCATTTCAAAAAGCATATCCGGAAATCGGTGTAAAATATGAAATTGGCATAGATTCGGACAATGGTATTACACAGGAGGATGCCCTGAAAAATTTAAGCACAGAAATCGCCACAGGCAATGGTCCCGATATTCTATTGATGGATTATCTGCCGTATGAGGCTTATCTGGAAAAAGGGGCTTTGATGGAGCTTGGAGAAATACGAAGCGGGATAGAGGAATCAGAATATTTTCTCAATGTGATGGACGGTTTTTTCACGGATAGTGGATTATATACAATCCCCCTTACCTTTGTCATTCCTGTGATAGGAGGAGAGGTATCAAAGCTTGACATGAGAAGCCTGTGGGAATTGGCTGATTTGCTGGAAGAGATAAGAGGAGAAAAGCCCGACGGCTCCATTTTCAGCTTTGTGGATGCGAAAGGGGCATTAAAGCTTTTGTCCCAGTCGTCCATGGGAGTGTGGGTTTCAGAGGACGGTACGCTAAACAGAGAGCTGGTGAAGGAGTTTCTAACTCAGGCGAAAAGAATATATGATGCACAGATGGCAGGTTTTTCCGGTGAAGAACCTCAGAAACAGTACACCTCCTGGAGCTGGGGAACCGGAGAGAATCTTTTTGTAAGATATTTTGACAGCTATGGGGTACGTGATGCTGCGGAAGATGCCATATTGGAGTTCCCCGGACAACCCTTTTATGCAGGCTATTTAAGTGATTCAAAGGATGATATCCCCTATTTTCTGGGACAATTGAAGTATTTGGAAGAGGATTATGCGCTGATGCCCGGTCAGAATTATGGGACGGCATTACCCTCTACCTTAATTTCTGTTAGCAATACTTCCGGGAAGAAGGAGGAGGCGAAGCTGTTTGTGGAATATGCAATTTCAGAGGCATTTCAAAGAACTGCCTTTTTAAACGGAATCCCCATCAACAAAAGGGCATATGCCCTGCGGGAAATATGTCCTCATGATACCAGGCTGATGTATTCTTTGTTGATGTATCCACAGAAGGAAGGGGACTACGAAATCATAGAGATATATTGGCCCAACGATTTGGATTTCTATTTGTTTGATGCTAAGGTTGACCGCATTACCGGTATTAATTATTGTGACCCAAGGGTATATGAAGCTGTGATGGAGTACGGAGAAGCCGCGCTCAAGGGAGAGGTGAGTATAGAGGAGGCGCTGAAGAATATTGAAAAACGCGTACAATTATATCTTGCGGAATAAGGCCGCCTGCAATCGAAATGCAAAATATCTGTTCTTATTGCCGGGATTTTTGGGGATAACACTATTCATATTTCTTCCCTTTGGGGATGTGGTAATTCGCTCCTTTCACACATCTCTTACCGGAGAGTTTGTGGGTTTACTAAACTATGGAATTGTATTTCGAAATGCGGCTTTTCGGCTTGCAGTGAAAAACACATTGCGATTCATTGGGGTATGTATACCACTTTTGCTGATAATCAGTCTGCTTTTGGCAGTAATGATAAATGGGCTGCCGGAATGGGAAGGGTGTAAATATTTGTATCTTTTACCCATGGCAATTCCGGCCGCAACCATCGTACTGGTTTGGAGGATGCTGTTTGCAAAGCAGGGGCTTTTAAATGAAGCACTGGGAGCTCATATCGATTTTATGGGAACAGCTGCTGCGTTTTGGATACTGATAGGGAGTTATCTGTGGAAAAATATGGGATATACACTGGTTTTATGGCTGGCAGGGCTTAAGAGTATATCCGGAGAAATATTAGAGGCGGCGAGAGTGGATGGCGCGAATGGGGTGCAAAGCTTTGTATATGTGACATTGCCTAATTTAAAGGGGAGTATGTACACCATTGTGGTTATGTCTTTGCTGAATTCCTTTAAATCGTTTCGGGAGGTATTTCTTGTGAGTGGTGCTTATCCGCAGGAGAATATTTATCTGCTGCAGCATATATTCAACAATTGGTTTACCAGTCTGGACTTCGACAAAATGGCAGTGGGCTCCGTGCTTTCCGTACTGGTAATTGGCAGCTTGTGTATGCTGTTGCAGAGATTATGGAATAGGGATGTGGAAGGATGAAGCAGGATAAAATAAGGAGTGCAGGAATACTATGTAAGGCATTGCAGCTTGTGGTGGTTATGGGACTGGGAGCTTTATTTGGGATGCCGGTTTTGGTTTTAGCTTTTGGCTCCATTGCAGATGAGCTAGAGTGGTCGGGAAGAATTGCTTCCATGGTAACGGATACCACACAGTACATTGAGTGGAAATGGATACCGGATTATCCCACGCTGGAGAATTATAAGGATTTGCTTTTTTTCTCACCACAATTTTTAACCCTGTTCTGGAATTCCATGAAAACAGTTCTGACCATTCTGGTAGGACAGCTGCTTGTGGGACTTCCGGGAGCATGGTCTCTGGCAGCCTACAATTTTAGAGGAAGGAAGCTTCTTTTTTCCTTGTACGTTATATTGATGATATTGCCCTTTCAGGTAACTATGCTCTCTAAGTATCTGGTACTTAGTAAGCTCCATTTGCTGAATACCACTTGGGCAGTGATTTTACCGGCGATATTTTCCACCTTCCCGGTGTTTCTGTTTTACAGAAGCTTTTGCGGGATTGAGGGAGAGATATTGGAGGCAGCAAGGATGGATGGTGCAAGTGAATGGCACATTTTCACCGGGATGGGACTGCCTCTTGCCAGAGGAGGGATTTTTGCAGCGTTGGTGCTTGATTTTCTGGAGGGCTGGAACATGATGGAGGAACCAATGGCGTTTTTGCAGGATAAAAGCTTATGGCCCTTATCCCTGTATTTGCCGGAAATCGGTATAAAGCAGGCCGGTATGGCTTGTGCAGCATCGGTAATAACGCTGGTAGTATCCCTTTTTGTTTTTGCCATATTTAAGGATTATTTGGAAATGGGTATAGTTTCCTCGGCCTTGAATAAAAGGAGCGGGGAAGGATACCACATACAGGGGAATATATAGGATGGATAGGAAACGAAAGAGAATTGTTATAGGCTTTGTCATTTTTCTGAGCTTCATGGCTCTTTGTACCTTAATTGCCAAGGGGATTTATACCTCGGGACTGGCTGTTGTGTCAGTTACCAGTCCCACAAGTAATAGCCTGGTGCATGAAGTAAATGTAAGCGGAAAGGTGAAAGAAGGACAGGAATATGGAGTTTATGTGGATAGTGGTTTGCGGGTGGCTACCATAAAGATTCGTAAGGGGGAGTCCTTTTCCATAGGAGCTGCGTTATTTCAAATCGATACAAGTGATTTGCGGAATGTCATAAATACATATGAGACGGAGCTGCTACAAT
Source organism: uncultured Acetatifactor sp. (assembly GCA_964582515.1). Lineage (GTDB taxonomy): Bacteria > Bacillota > Clostridia > Lachnospirales > Lachnospiraceae > Acetatifactor. Next base: position 5,922 of record CAZOSU010000038.1, read on the forward strand.
TAGGTACGCCCAAGACCAAGTACGAGAAAGCGGTATATAAGGAAAAGGAAAGCAGAATTTTACGTTTGCAAAAGCTTTTGGATGACAATGGCTGGATTTATGCAGGCAGGTCCGGGAAAGTGACGGATGTAGCAATTTCCGTGGGGAATCGCACACAGGATGCCGCCAGCCTTCTTTATGCGCTGGATGAGGGAAAGAAGATTGTAGAGATGAGCTTTACAAAGGAGCAGACAGAGCATTTGACCCTGGGCTGTGTATTTCAGATGAAGGTGAAGCAAAAGGATGGAAGCACTGTTACGGAGGATATTGTTTTAGCCTATCTGGATAAGAAGTCGGATGGTCAAAGTGAGGGGGAAATGTTTTTTGAAAACGATAATGTGGCGCTGGGACAGACAGCTGAGCTAAGCTATAAAAAGCGAACCGATATCTACCACATGTGTATACGGAAGGATTTCATTCAGCAAAGCGGGGGTTCGGGGAAATGTGTCTATATCGTGGAAGAGTATGAGGGTATTCTTGGCACAGAGTGGAGAGTTCGAAGTGTTCCCATTACAATTGTGGACGAAAATGATACTATGGCGGCCATTGAAAGTGCGGATATTATGGATAGCACAAGGATTGTGGCAAGCTCTTCCAAGGAGCTGAAGGACGGAGATGTAGTCAGAGTTTTGGAGTAATCACCCTGTTATGAAATGGAGGATGGGTATGACGGAGAAAAGAGTAGAGGAAATATTGTGTGAATCCATGCCAAGGCTCAGCCCTAAGGAGGAATTAAATCAACAGATTCTGGAAAGAGCAGATGTAAAAAAGAGGAGGGGCTTTCATGGGAAAAGACTGGCCGCTGTGGCAGCCGCCTGCCTCCTTCTGATAAGCAGTGTTACGGTAGGGGCGGCAACCATATGTTACATCTATACTGTAGCACGCTTGGAAGAGTTTTATACCGAGGATTACAGGAAAATCTCTGTGGTGGAAGAGAAGTCAGGGTATGATATTAACTTTGTGGAGGAATTTGAGAATGGTTTTACCTTTGAAAGTGCGGCTGTGCGTAAGGATACACAGCATGCCATGGATAAAAGCCAAGAGCTGGTATATGCAGAGGAGATGACCTTTGTGGATATCTGGTACTCGAGAGAGGATGCCGGTGTGATGCTCAGCTGTTATAAGAGAGAGGGAGAGCTGACTGCCGGGAAGGAAGGAGAAGTGTGGAATATTGCAGGTAAGGATGTGATTTATGAGTACATAACCCTTGATGATGAAGTTTTAACAGCTCTCATAACACCTACGGATGGAGCAGGGGAAGCTAAAGAGGTGCCGGTGGAGGATTTTTCTTATATGACTGCCATATGGCTGCAGAATGATGTTTGCCATCATTTGATGGCAATGTCAGAATATGTGGAAAAGGAGGAGTTTTTCTCCATGGTGGAGGAGCTTATTTTAAGTGAATAAGAGATAAGAAAAGCATCAGCCATATAATTCTATTGGAAATATGGCTGGTGCTTATCCGTGTAATCGGTTTTATTCAATCGCCACGATACGGTCACACAAAGCAATGGAGGATTCTCTGTGTGCAACCACTATCAGGGTTTTCTCTCTGCCCAGATTTTGGAGAGTGTCCTGTATCATAGCTTCATTGTACTCATCCAGAGCACTGGTGGCCTCGTCCAGAATATAGATATCTGCATCACGTAAAAACAGCCTGGCTAAAACCATGCGTTGTCTCTGACCACCGGAAAGCTTTAGTCCCTTTTCGCCGATGATGGTATCAAGACCTTGTGGGAGAGTGCGTATAAACTCTGCGATTTGTGCCATTTCACAGGCCTTCCACATCTCTGTTTCCGTAGCATCTGATTTCCCATAACGAAGATTTTCCCGGATACTCATATGAAATAGAATATTGTCCTGCATTACATAACCGATATGGGGGAAAATCTGCTCTATGGGAGTGGTTTGCAGGTCAGAACCGTTAAAGATTACCTGACCGGAGGATGGGGTGAGCATGCCGGTGAGTAGCTTTAAGACAGTGGATTTTCCGGCACCGCTTTTGCCCACGATGGCAAGCCGTTCTCCGGGTGCAATATGCAGCTGGAGGTCCTTGATAACCGCTTCAGAAGCTCCGGGATACTGATAGGTGACGTTTATCATATGGATTCCGGTGAAGGCCTTTGGAGGATGTAAAGGTGCTTCTGACCGGGTGGGATTGGTATGGCTTTTGTCAAGCTGTTCCATTAGCCGCTCCAGCATTGGCATGTCGGACTGCAATTGTGCATTTGCGGTTGAGACATTTTTCATGGCATTTGCCATCATTTCATAATAGACCACAAATACAAGCAAATCGCTGATGTGCAGAGCATTTTTCGCAACCAGGAGTCCACCCAGAAAGTATAGTCCAAACCGCATGAAAAATTCTTCCTTAATCTTGGGGATAATCAGGACTCTGGCAGTCCAGCAATTTATCCATCTGGCATTGCAAAGAGCCTGTACATGGACATATTTTATGAAATGTCGTATTTGCCAGCGATTTAGGTTCAGAGCCTTTACCTCTCGCCAGCCCTGTAGGGAGGCCTGTAAAAAACCGGTTTTTCTGCGGGCATTTTCCCGTTTGACGGCATTGATGTCCTTTTCATAGCGGCTTACAAGGTCATCCAGAAAAAAGGTGGCAGGGATAGCTGCCAGGGAGAAGAGGGTCAGCCTCCAATCGATGAAAAACAGCATGCCTGCACAGAGTATCATGGTCAGGAAGGAGATTAGATAATCAATGGTTTGAGTGGTGGTATATTCCCGTAAGAGGGCGGTATCATCCTCCAGACGCATTTTCCGTTCCCCTACATCCATGGAATCGTATTCTGCAAAGTCCGTTTGGAGATACCCCAGGAATATTTTCTCCTTCACTTCATACAGTATGTGATGCAAAAAGGTGCATACACTATGAGCTTTTAAGTACCCTGTGAGGGCTGTTACAAAAAATAATGCCAGATACCCTGCAAACAGAAGCTTCATAAGGGCAAAGTTTTTATTTAAAATCACTTCGTCAATAAAAAGTCTGTAAAGAATGGGGGTAATCAGCTCCGACCCCATAAGCAGCAGGGTGCACAGGAATATAAGCAGGAAGTGTTTTCGTACGCCTATGGTGTATGGGAGCAGTGTTTTTATTATGCTTTGGCGGTACTTCATTTTTGATAACATAGTTTTCCTTTCTCCAGTGTGGCGATGCGGTCACAATACATGAGGGTGCTGCTCCGGTGAGTAATGATGATAGAAGTTCTGCCGGAAAGTGCCTTATTCCATGCCCGGTGTATTTCAGCCTCTGTTTCACTGTCCAGTGCGCTGGTGGCTTCGTCAAAAATAATGATTTTAGGATTTCGTAAATAGATTCTGGCAATGGCTACTCGCTGCTTTTGCCCACCGGATAAATCCTTTCCCCCAACACCGATAATGGTATCCAGTCCATCCGGCAGATCCCTGATAAGCTCTTCCAGTCCGGCCTGCCGGCAGGCGGCGAGAAGCTGCTCATCCGTGGCATCAGAGAGATTCAGCTTTAGATTCTCCCGGATGGTACCGGGGAAAATCAATACATCCTGTGCCACAAGACCAATCTGCTGCCGGATGGATGCAAGGGAGCAGTCAGAAAGCTTTTGGCCGTCGATGAATATGCTGCCTTCCACAGGTTGGTAGAAGCCAAGGAGAAGATAGGCCAGAGTGGATTTCCCATTTCCGCTTTCACCAATGATGGCAATGCGTTCCCCGCTATGGATTGTCAGATTTACATCGGAGAGGAGTGGCAGCCCATCCTGATAAGAGAAATATAGGTGCCGCAGCTCAATGTGGCCGGTGTGAATATTCAGTAGCCTTTGGCGATTTTGACAATCCTCGGAGGGCGTTTGTAGAAAATCACAAATCCTTTGGATACGGGAGATGCGCTGCATACCATCTAAGTAGGAGCTGCTGAGGACGGTGATTTTATTGGTCAGTGAATTATAAAATGAGATGATGATGGTAAGCACTCCGATGGTCAGCTGCCCCTCTGCTGCCAGATAGCCGGCAAAGGTGTAGATGCAAAGACGGATGAACAGCGTGATAAAATCAGTCAGCTGTCCTGCCATATAGCCTGTCATAACAGACTTTTTCTCCTGGGAGAAGATGTCCTTGTGGTATTTTTCAAATGTACGTGCCACATGCTTTGCGGCGCCAAGAATTTTTATGTCCCTTAGGGCAGATAAGATTTCAAAGCCCCAACTGATATAGCTGCCATAGGTAGCTCTTTGGTTATCACTGTATTCTCTGATGTGCTTTCCAAGCCGGGTATTGATATACACGGAAAGTGGGGCGGCCAGAGTAGCAAAGATGCCAACACGGAAATCAATTTTATACAGATAAAAAAGGGTGATGAGGAGACTTAAAAGCCGGTTTAGTGGATGGATGACGTTGCGAATCAAAAAATGCATACATTCACTGCAATCCTGCTCTAAAAGGGTACTGATGTCTCCGGTGGACATATCTGTCAGCGTTTCGGCCGTGCATTTATGCAGGTGTTTAAAGATGTCCAGCCGGATACTTAGGGTGAACATGTTTATGAGGTAGTGATGCTGGGCATAGATGAAAAGGTATAGGATGCATAAAAAGATGGCCAGAATCACATACATTCCACTTAAACGGAAAAACAGGGGAAGATTTGCATGATATACAATCTGGTCAATCATAATTCCAAACAGAATGGGCATCACAATAGAGAGTATGGTATCGAAAAGCCAACCCAGGTAAAAGCGGATAAAAATGGATAAATGCTTTTTGAGGTAAGGGTATAAAAACTGTATGGCAGTCAGATGGTTTAGCTTGGTATTCATAGGCTGTTCCCCGCATTTACAAATATCTGCCACAGAAGAGTGTGCTCATCATCCGGCTTGATGCTTAGGGCCATCCCCAGAAAAAGAGCCACACCCCAAAATAGAAAGCCATAGAATAGAAATGGGCTTTTGATAATATAGCGTACATACCATTGCTCTAATTTGCTTCGCTTTTTCATATAGTTATTCTCCTCTTGTTTCTTGCATGGCATTATTGTACAATCTTAGGTAACACGCAACAATAAACTATATTCATCAAAAAATGATACTTTTTGCAACGGAGGTGGATATGCCACAGATAGACAGACACAGGGAGCGCATCGTCCCTATAGAATTTGAAAGTCATGAAACCTTTGAAGCGCAGCCGCCTGGGGAACGTATGACAGTAGTGCTGATAACCAATGGAAGTGCGGAATTTCTTTTAAACGAGGAACCCATTGTTCTGAAAGCGCCCAGTGTAATGCTGCTTTCGCCTAGGGACAGGGTGACATTAAAGGGACAGGAGCGTTTGGCTGCAAAGTCCTTTTCCTTTGCTCCCCAGTTTGTGAATTCTGCGTTGACCTTTGAAGCTTTATCCATAAATGATTTTCGTCAGATAGAGGACCAGCATGACAGGAATATGATGAATCTGTTTTTGGGCAGAAATGAGAATTATAAAGGCTATGTAAAGCTTCCGGCGAGTACCTATCTGCGCATCAGTGAGTGGATGGCTATCATGGGCACGGAGACCTATGCCCAGAGTGACGGTAAATGGACCTGCCGCATCCGCCGTTATCTTTTGCAGACATTATACCTGATAGAGGATATTATCGAGGCGGACAGGGCGCTTAGAGCGTCTGCGACGAAGTCCATGGTGGATGTATGTGTAGAGTATATACATGTGAATTATCCGGGGGATATTTCGCAGCAGACGTTATGTGATTTGGCACATACCAATCGAACCACCCTGAACCGTAAATTTAAGGAGCAGGTGGGAATGACGTCCATTGGTTATTTGCTGCATTATCGAATAAAGATTGCCTGTGAAGCCTTGTCACATACGAATCTGTCCATTGCGGAAATCTCTGAGGCAACAGGTTTTCAGTATGATTCTTATTTTATCAGGCAGTTTACAAAGAAAATGGGAATGACTCCCAAGGCCTATAGAGAAGAAGCATGGGAGATTAGAAAAGGAAGATAAAGGAGAGGCTGTGGAGAGAATGGATACACTTTTGAGCCTGGCCATAATTATAATTTTTGAATAAAGCGTTTGCATACAGCACATACTACTCTCAGACATCAGCAAAGAGAGGCAGGAGTAATGTGTATGGAAAGTTCGGATACAATCAAGCTGTTAAAGGAATGTGATGCAGGAACCAAAATGGGGGTATCCTCCATTGATGAGATACTGGAGAAGGTTAGGGATGAAAGCTTAAAGCAGCTTTTGCAGGAGAGCAAGGACCACCACGAGAAGATTGAAAACGAAATCTGTGCCCTTTTGGAAAAGCATAATGCGCAGGAAAAGGACCCAAGTCCCATGGCCAAGGGAATGTCATGGATGAAGACTAATATGAAAATGAGCATGGATAACAGTGATGCCACAGTAGCGGATTTGATTACCGATGGTTGTAATATGGGGGTGAAGACCTTGCACAGATATTTAAACCAGTATCAGGCAGCAGACCATGAAGCAAAGGATTTGTGCAACAGACTGATATCTATTGAGGAGCAGCTTTGCAAGGATTTGAGAAAGTATTTATAATGCAATTTATGTAAGAACATGTCATCCGCAGGGTGATATGTTCTTTTCCTATGCTTGAAATTGCTCCCGGTTAATAGTATAATAACTAATACTTAAGTATTATTGTATATTCAAAGAATAAAACGTACAAGGAGAGTGGATAGGCAATGATGAATTGGAATAATTTAGATACGGTTAATGCATATCAGGAGCTTTCGAAGGTAGCACCTGTAAAGCTTGCAGAGGTTATGGCCGGCGAGAATGGTGCAGAGCGTGTGAAAAAATACAGCGCACCTATGGCAGAAGGAATGGTTTTTAACTATGCTTCCAGACCGGTGGATGAGGCAGTGCTTGAGGCACTTGCAAAATTGGCCAAGGAAACCCAGCTTACAGAGAAATTTGAAGCCCTTTATAATGGCGAAGTAATCAATACCGGTGAGAAGAGAATGGTGCTTCATCATATGACCCGTGGACAGTTAGGGGATGCAGTGAGCGCAGATGGCGGCGACAAGCGTGCGTTCTATACCGCACAGCAGGAGAAAATTGCTGCATTTGCCAAGAAGGTGCACAGTGGTGAAATCACAAACGCAGCAGGCGAGAAATTCACAACCGTTGTACAGA
>CAZOSU010000038.1:13113-13624 GCA_964582515.1 uncultured Acetatifactor sp.
AGAATTGGGCGAAGGTAAATAATACCTTTAAGATGGAAGCGAAATTTATCAGTAATGTAGACCCGGATGATGCAGCAGGTGTACTTAGCACTATTGATGTGGCACACTCTCTGTTTGTACTGGTTTCAAAGTCCGGAACTACCTTAGAGACCTTAACCAATGAGTCCTTTGTGAAGGATGCGCTTAAGAATGCCGGCTTAGACCCTTCCAAGCATATGGTTGCTGTAACCAGCGAAACCTCACCACTGGCAAAGAGTGCAGATTACTTAGATGCTTTCTTTATGGATGATTATATCGGCGGACGTTTCTCCTCTACCTCTGCAGTGGGTGGTGCAGTGCTTTCTCTGGCATTTGGTCCGGAAGTATTTGCACAGTTCTTAGATGGTGCGGCAGAAGCTGACAAGACTGCTAAGAATGAGAATATTCTTGAGAACCCTGCATTATTAGATGCATTAATCGGTGTATATGAGCGTAATGTATTAGGCTATGAAAGTACTGCAGTACTTCCTTA
>CAZOSU010000039.1:0-13571 GCA_964582515.1 uncultured Acetatifactor sp.
TTTATCCCAAATAAATAGCTGTTTATCCCAATCCCTTGCAAGTAAATCTTGCAGGGGATATTTTAGTGTCATAGGAGTATTTGCAGATGGTCAATTTAGATAGGGTGAGTAAATTCATAATTTCAGATGTCAGTCTCCACGTGCCGACCGGCGAGTGTGTAGGTATTATCGGAGCCTCCGGGGCAGGAAAAACCACACTGCTTAAGCTGATTTGTGGTTTATTAAAGCCGGAGGAAGGGTATATCCGGATTTTGGGTAAAGAGCCGGTGGAGGAAAAACAGCATTATGGGAAGGCGGTAAGCGTTTTTCTGGCAGGACGCTGGGCCTTTGAGGATTCCGATACCGTAAGACAGGCTTTTGAGATGCTTCGGGTGGTTTATCATTTGCCGGTGAAAGAATTCTGGACCCAGTACCGGGAGCTTTCCCGGCGGCTTTCCTTTGCAGAGTATGAAGATAAAGCCTTGAAAAGCTTATCCCTGGGGCAGCGGATGCGGGTAGAGCTGGCAGGAACGCTGATTGGTAATCCCGGATTGATTCTTTTAGATGAGCCGGGGATAGGGCTGGATGAAAATGGCAAGGTAGTACTGTGGGAGCTTATACAGGAGAGGTGTGGTAGTGGTGCAACGGTGCTGGTAGCATCTCATAGCTTATCGGAGCTGTCCAGGATATGCACCCGGATGGTACTGCTGGAAAAGGGAAAGCTTTTATATTACGGAAGTGAAAAGAATCTGCTGAATAAATATGCTGCCCAGGGAACCATTGAGCTGACAATTTCGGAAGGATTTCCGGATTTGGAGGATTTGCCGCTTCAGAAGTATGAGATAGAGGGAAAGCAGCTCCGAATTTGCTACAATATAAATCATTTGTCCGCAGCGGAGATACTGAATGTGATATTACAACAAACCGGAGTAGAAGAGGTAATCGTCAAAAGGCCGGAGCTGGCAGATATTATTCTCAAGATAAAGGGGGAGGAAAGAAATGAGTCTGATTGAAGTAAATAATGTATGTAAGGCGTATCGTATTAACAAAAGGGGCAAGGGCATCCCGGGGATGGTGGCCAATCTGGTGGCACCGAAATATGAAAATAAGCAGGCAGTAAGGGATGTGAGCTTTCGGATTGAAAAGGGGGACATGGTGGGCTTTGTAGGGCCCAATGGGGCTGGGAAAAGTACCACTATCAAGATGCTGTCAGGTATTTTGTATCCCGACCGGGGGGATATAGTGGTAAATGGTTTTGTGCCCTATAAGCAGCGTAAAGAATATGTGGGAAGCATCGGAGTGGTCTTTGGACAGAAGTCCCAATTGCAGTGGGATTTGCCGGTGATTGACAGCTTTGAGCTTTTAAAGGCGATTTATCGTATTCCGGAAGAGCGGTATCGTAAGAATATAAATCGTTTTGTGGAGATGCTGGATATGGGCAGTTTTTTGCAGCAGCCGGTGAGACAGCTTTCCCTTGGTCAGCGGATGAGGGCGGATATTGTGGCGGCGCTGTTACATTCTCCGGAGATTGTATTTTTTGATGAGCCCACTATCGGTGTGGATGTGGTGGGAAAGGAAACGATTCGCAGCTTTATCAAGGAGCTGAATGCACAGGACAATGTGACCATGCTTTTTACAACTCATGATATGCAGGATATTGAAAAGGTGTGTGATAAGCTGATTGTGATTGATAAGGGGGAGAAGATATATGACGGCTCCCTGCTTGGAATCCGGGAAAGGTATGGAACTACCAGACAGCTGGATGTGGAATTTAGGGATGAACCGGTGATTGCACCGATAGAGAATGTGGAAGTGGTGGCGTTGGACGGCAGGAAACGGCGGTTTATCTTTGAGAACCGAAGGGTGCAGATTAATGATTTGATGAACAATCTGTTGAAAAATTACGCAGTAAGGGATATCAGTATTTCCGAGCCGGAGATTGAGAGTATTATCCGGAAAATTTATAATGGCGAGGTGGTGACAAAATGAGAATAGCACCTTATCTGGCTTATTTTAAAAAGAGCTTTTTGAATCGCAGTGCCTATCGCTTTGACCATTTGATGGGGATTTTGTCCACCTGTCTGCGCATGTTTATTTTCTGGGAGATTTATAAGGCACTGTATGGCGGGCGGCAGCAGGTGGATGGGATTACCATGTCCATGGTGACCACCAATTTTATCCTGTCCATGGGGATGGAGGCTGCTTTTTACGTGGATGATTTCTTTATGCCGCATCGTATTAACAATGGAAGCATTACCACAGAGCTACTTCGGCCCATGAGCTTTAAAGGACGCATGATTGCAGAAAATATGGGAAATGCGGCCTTTAATCTGTGCTTTCGTTTTGTTCCGGCCTTTGTCATTGCCTGTTTTTTAATTGGGATACAATTACCGGCAGGTCCTCAGATGCTTGCACTGTTTCTGGTAAGTGGACTTTTGGGGTATGGGGTGCTTTGGACCATCAGCTTTACGGTGCAGATGCTGGCATTTTGGCTGATTAATGTATGGAGCGTGGTGACCATTAAAAATGTGTTTATCAATGTCCTGTCCGGCACCATGATACCGCTGTGGTTTATGCCACACTGGATGGAGGGTGTGTTGAATGTGACACCCTTTTCATCCATATATTTTACGCCGGTACAGATATATCTGGGACAGCTGACATATGGGGAAATCGCTTTGAAATGCGGTGTGCAGATTTTCTGGATTGCGCTGCTTTATCTGATAGGGGATGTGCTGTGGCGTCTGGGGCAGAAAAAGCTGGTAGTACAGGGAGGTTAAGGATGAGAGATACGTTTAATTTAATCGGTGTGTACACCAGGACCATTATGAGGGCATGGTTTCAGTACAGGGTAGATGCGGTTCTGCGCTCTTTGGCAGTGTTTCTTAGGGAATCTACGGGAATCATTGTGATTTATTTTGCGCTACTGAAGTTTGACTCTTTAAACGGCTGGAATATGTATGAGATGTTTTTTCTGTTCAGCCTGCTTTTTTTGACCTACGGTATCATGATTATCTTTTTTACCGGGCTTCGTGATTTTGGCAGAACAGTGCGGGATGGCAGCTTTGACCGGTTCATCCTGCGTCCCAGAGGGCTTTTGTTTCAGCTTATTTTTGTGAACGCGGACTGGTTTGCGGCCATCGGACACGGTGGACTGGGACTTACCTTGTTTTTGATATCAGCGGGAAAGGTGGGAGTGCAGTGGACGCTGAGGACGGTACTGTATTATCTGACGGCTGTGGCTGGTGGTGTAATGATACAAGGCGCCATTTTTCTGTTTCTGGCTACACTGAATATATATCTTTTGGAAACCGGTAGTCTGAAGGAGCTTTTTTACTGGAATATGCGTAGGTTTGCAGGGTATCCCATCAGTATTTTTCAAAGACCTGTACAGCTGCTGCTTATTTATGTAGTACCGTTTGCTTTTGTAAATTATTTTCCCAGTCAGTATTTGCTTCGAAAGGCGGATATGCAGGCTTTTCCGGAGATATACATGTATTTGACACCGGTACTTGGTGTAGTGATGTGGTGTATTGCTTATCTGTTTTGGAAATATAGTATCAGATATTACAAAAGCTCCGGGAATTAATCGCGGGAGTCCCGGTCTCGAAAAAGATTTTCTCTTTTGTCGGTGGCTTCCTTTAAAAGGGTAAACGCGGAGGAGGCTATGGGGACGCCTAAAAGCATGCCGATGGGACCTGCCAAAGCACCGCCGATGATGATGGAGGCAAGAACCCACATGGCTGGAAAGTTTATTTTAGAGCCTACTACCCGGGGGTAGATAAGGTTTCCTTCCACCTGCTGCAATATCATGAGGAACACGAGGAAAATCAGTGCCTTTATAGGGCTTTCCGTAAGGATAATGAAGGAACCGGCAAACGCACCGATGAAGGCACCCACCATGGGCAGCAGGGCAGTAACTCCCACCAGAGAGCCAATCATGGCTGCATAGGGGATACGAAGAAGCCACATGCCGATGGTGCAAAGGGAGCCTAAAATCAGGGCCTCCGTGGCTTGCCCAAGGATGAAATGGCGGAAGGTTCTGCTGCAAATCAAAATGATATGTGCACTGATGTGCACAAAGCGGGGCGGAAGCCAGACATTTGCCAGACGGGTCAGTTGTCTGCGCAGCTTTTCCTTGTTGGCAAGAAGATAAACGGAGAAAACCAGACCGATAAAAAAGTCCACAAGGTAGCCTGCAATGGTGCTTATAGCTTCAACCGCAGTGTCCATTTGGGTGAAATTCCCAATAATGGGAAGAGAAGAGAAATCCAGTGCTTCTACAGGAAGGGAGAGTTTTTGAATAATGGACTTCACAATCTGCAGAAGGATTTCGGCACCATTTATCAGCTCCGGGATAATGAGAAATGCGATGGAGATAATAATGCCGAAAATGATTAGCAGTGTAAGAAAAATAGCCAGAGGTCGTCTGGCCTTTTTCTTTATGGAGGAGGTTGTTTTTGGGAAAATCCATTTCTCTATAGGGAACATAATGACATTAAAAATAAGAGCCATCAGCAGTCCCAGCAGTAGGGGAAATATCAGGTTCGTGAGCCAGATAAAGGCTCTTGCGATAATGTCTATATTTCCGGCACCAAAGCAGAGCAGTGTGCAGGCTAAGGCCACGGAGAGAAACCATTTGTATGTGTGTCTGGAGGAAGAATTTTCCATAAGTATCGCGCCACCTTGTGAGAATTTATTTGTTGTTAGTATGTGCTCTTTCGATGAGGATATACGGAAAAATGAAATAGATGAGGCAATGGGCAGAAGCATACGGCTTCTGCCCATTGTTTGTCAGGAACGGATTACTTCAATACAGGTTCCAAGGTAGGAAACGGTATCCAGTCTTTTTAGGACAATATCTTCTCCCTGAGGATGGAGACATTTTAAACGGTAGCTCTTTTCCTCTTCGATATATTTTCTGATGTAGAGACGTCCGTTCATGTAAAAGCCACCTACCTCACCGCTCATGGGGAAGCGCTTGGCAAAAAGAAGGATGTCTCCCTTGCAATATCTGGGGATAAATTCATTGGAGGCCATTTGTACGCCGATGTAAGCGTCTTCCACAGAGGTCTCAATCTGTATTTTCTCACATGTGTCGTAAATGATACCGTTTTCTGCGCTGGAGGTGGGAAGAATGCAGGTTATACTATGATTTTCCCTGGAGTCTCGCTGGGCCTTTGTACTGACGGCCTCAAACTCTGCAACGGACAGGATGATATTTTTTCCTCTTTTACCGCTGGCTCTGAAGTTTGTGAGCAGAATTTTCTCATCGGTGGTATGCTGGCATACGCCAAGCAGACAGTTGACGCTAATCTGCAATGCCTGACTCATTTTTAAAACCGTGGAGCTGCGTGGGTCTGTGATTTTGCCGTAATAGACATTCTTTACCGTTTCTAAAGGCAGGTCACACAGCTCTGCAAACTCTGCAAGTGAGATGTCTCTGGCGTTTAAAAGCTGCCGTAATCTTTCAGCAATCATTGTTTTTCTCCCTTAATGTCATTTTTGACACAAATTACTACGTGCATCGACGAATAAAATGTTATCGTTAATATTTTATTTTGTCAATATTTGGATTAAGATTTCAACATAACATTTATTTAAAATGTTTTCAAAGAAGAGGAGAGTAAAAATATGGACACAGTATGTCTAAGCTACGAAAAAGCAAAACCAACCATGGCACAGTTACACGAGATTTTGTTGAACATTGGCATTCAGCCAAACATACACGGATACAGCTATATTGCGTATTCGCTGGAGCTCATTATAGAGGACCCGCAGGCCATGTATTCGGTCACCAAAGGATTATACATAGATGTTGCAAAGAAGTTTAATACCAAGCCCACCAGCGTGGAGCGTTCCATCCGTTTTGCCATTGGCAGCGCATGGAAGTATGGAAATCAGGAATATATTCACAGCATTTTTAAGAGCTGTGTGAGACCTACGAAGACTGCTCCATCTAATTCCGTGTTCTTGTCCAGATTGTATTATTATATTATGAATATGTCATGACACTAAAAGCCGGCAGCTAAGCAGCTGCCCCGGAAAATATAGTAGCCACAGAGGTCGTCACTGTTTTTTGCAGCTGGCGGCCTTTTTTTGAATAAAAGTTTCTATTTGCACAGTTTTTTACGTTAAATTGAAAATGCAATATTGCCACAAATCCCGAAATAGACTAAAATTAGATTAATCTGTTGTTATTTCGGAGGGCTATATATGAAAAGGAAAATTTTAGCCATGCTTCTTAGTGTGGTGATGGTAACATCTCTGGCGGGATGTGGAAATGAAGAAGGCGAAAGTATTGAAAAAAGTGAGCCGGTTACTTTGGTGTATGCGGAGATGAATCCGCTGGATACCATTGCAGGCGAGATGGCGGTGGCTTTTAAGGAGAAGGTAGAGGAAATTTCCGGTGGAAATATTACCATCGATATTCAGCACAGTGGTGTGCTGGGGGATGAGACGACCATCGTAGAGGGGATGATAAATGGGGATACTACCATTGATTTAGCCCGGATATCTCCCACTGCCCTGACCAGTCACGGAGGAGAAAAATCAAAGCTGCTGGCACTTCCTTATTTATTTACGAGCCACGAACATTTTTGGAATTTTGCTTCCTCGGCTTTGGCGGATGAAATCCTTGCAGAACCAGCAGAAAACGGAAAGGGTATTCGAGGCTTATTCTATGGGGAAGAGGGCTTCCGTCATTTCTTTACCAGCAAGGAAGTCACAGGCATAGATGATTTTGTAGGGATGAAAATCAGAGTATCCAATGACCCTATCATGAATGGTATGGTACAAGCTTTAGGGGGAACCCCCATGGTGGTGTCCTTTAATGAGCTGTATATTGCACTGAAAAACAATCTGGTGGACGCAGCAGAGCAGCCACTTATTAATTACAAGTCCAATGCTTTTCCTGAAGTGGCGTCCACGCTGATTTTGGATGGACATACCCTGGGAACTATGGAGGTCATTATTTCCGATGCCACATGGAATAAGCTGTCAAACCAGCAGAAGGAGTGGCTGGAGGAAGCCGGAGATTATGCATCCTCCTATAACCGCAGAATTGCGGAGGAGGAAGAAAAGAAGGCCTTGGAGGAGCTTAAGGCAGATGGGGTAAATATTGTGGAGATAAAGAATACTTCGGCCTGGGTGGAGGCATGCGACAGTGTGATTCAGAATAATATTGCAGGCATGGAAGCAATGTATCAGCAGATTAAGGACATGAAATAGAGGGATGGGTATGAAGGATTGGAAAGATAAGATTTGGAATTTTAATCAGGATATCGAAGGAGAACCGGCAGCTCCCGGTGTGGTGAGAAAGGTGCTTTCCTTTACTGACCAGGTGATGTGTGTGGAAAATCATTTTGAGGAAGGGGCTGTAGGGGCGCTTCATCACCATCCGCATACACAGATTACCTATGTAGTGTCCGGGCAGTTCGAATTTGAAATTGATGGCGAGAAAAGGATAGTAAATCCGGGAGATACCATGTTGAAAAAGAATTCTGTTCCCCACGGATGCGTTTGCCTTAAGGCCGGAATCCTTTTGGATATTTTTTCTCCCATGAGAGAAGATTTCGTATAGTACATAAGTAGATAGTACTATAGTAACTCCTGTAAATATATGCTATAATTTGTCGAAAATGGCATAATTATACAATTATGCAGGTGCAGGAGGGATAAAATGGATAGTCAAACAATTCAGATTTTGATAGCGATGATTATTTATATGGCTATCGTCATTGGCTTAGGGCTGGTTTATGCCAAGAAGGCAAACCAGAGTTCTGAGGATTATTTCCTTGGCGGACGTTCTCTGGGGCCGTGGGTAACGGCCATGAGTGCGGAAGCGTCAGATATGAGCGGCTGGCTCTTAATGGGACTTCCGGGCGTGGCATATTGGTGTGGTCTTGCGGATGCAAGCTGGACAGCCATCGGTCTTGCCATCGGTACCTATGTAAACTGGCTCATTGTTTCTAAGAGACTTCGCCGTTACAGTGTGAGGGCAAACAACTCAATTACCTTGCCAGATTTCTTCTCCAATCGTTTCCGTGAGGAAAAGAAGGTGATTATGTCACTGGCAGCGGTATTTATTTTAGTATTCTTTACCGTGTATGCGGCAAGCTGTTTTGTAACCTGTGGTAAATTATTCTCCACCTTATTTGGAGCTCCCTACGTGACCATGATGCTGGTGGGTGCAGTATTTGTACTTCTGTACACCATTTTGGGCGGTTTCCTTGCAGAGAGTGCTTCTGACTTTATGCAGGGAGTGGTAATGATTGTTGCTCTTGGTGTTATCGTAGTAATCAGTACTGTGAACGCAGGCGGTCTTGGTGCTGTTATAGAGAATGCAAAGTCTATTCCGGGATTTTTTGAGTTTTTTGGAATGGCGACTCCTTCTGTAAATGAAGCAGGAGAGCAGCTTGTGGAAGCAGGTGCGCCGGTGTTTGGTGCAGCTCAGGAGTATGGTTTTCTTACTATCTGCTCCATGCTGGCATGGGGACTTGGATATTTTGGTATGCCACAGGTGCTTCTTCGATTCATGGCAATCCGTAAGGAAGAAGAGCTTGACCGCTCCAGAAGAATTGCTATGGTGTGGGTTGTGATTTCCCTTGCAGTTGCGGTATTTATCGGTATTGCAGGCAGAGCGTTGTATCCGACTGCCCATTTAAACGCATCTTCTGCGGAGAATATCTTTATTACCCTAGCCACCAGTTCTTTACCACCGATTTTTGCAGGGTTTGTAATGGCAGGTATTCTGGCGGCAACCATTAGCTCATCCGATTCATATCTTTTGATTGCTGCATCAGCAGTATCAAAGAATATCTATCAGGGTGTGTTTAAGAAGAATGCAAGCGATAAGCAGGTTATGGATGTTTCCAGATATACACTGCTGGGAATCGCTCTTATTGCAATGATTATTGCGCTTGATGAGAACAGTGTTATCTTCAAGGTGGTATCCTTTGCCTGGGCAGGCTTTGGCGCAACCTTTGGACCTCTTATGTTATTCTCTCTGTTCTGGAAGAGAATAAACAGAGCAGGAGCGATAGCAGGAATGGTATCCGGTGCGGGAATGGTCTTTTTATGGAAGCTGGTTATCAGCAAGCTTGGTGGCGCATTTGCCATTTATGAGCTCCTTCCGGCATTCATCTTTTCTTCTATCTGTATCGTGGTAGTATCCTTACTGACGCCGCCGCCCTCTAAGGAAATTGAAGAGGACTTTGAAGCGGTCAAAAACGCGAAATAAATATGATATCCCATCTTTGACTGTTGAAGTCAGGGGTGGGATTTTTATTTGGCATACCCCCCCATAGGGGAAAAAAGAAGGAAAAAAGGTTAAAAAGCAGGGGGACTTATGGCAATATAAGTTCCTTTTTCTTATGATTTATTTTAGCACAAACTAAAACAAAACCAGCGTATAAAAAAACAGGTCCATTTTTTTTATGCGTTTTGCACAAAAAAGCCTTTTTAATGATGATTAAAACCACTAAAAACTAAATCATTTTAACGAAAATTAAAAAATAATGCTTCTTTGGTTGCTAAAATGTGAACAATTTGTTAATATTTTGGTAAAGATATTGTTAAAAGTATCTAAAGGAGGATTAACATGAAAAGGAAGCAATGGAGCAAAGTAGTAGCTACTGTTACTGCGGCAGCAATGGCATTCACAGGCCTGATTACCAGTCCGGAAAGCTTAATGCAGGTTAGCGCAGAAACAGACAGCAATTTGGTCTATGTAGACGATGCAGCTTTGGATGAAGCACTGAGCAGCACCGGTGAAGTACTTGGCTTTACCAGAAACGCAGTGCATGACCCATCCATCGTAGTGGACGGAGATACTTATTATGTATTCGGTTCCCACATGGGCGTGTCTAAGACGACTGACTTACGTAACTGGATAAGTGTAACCAGTGAATCAGAAAGCAGTACCTTATTTGGCAGCGTGAGCGGAAATGATGTGATTCAGATTTCTTACAATCAGGCGTTCCGCAACAATGCTTATACCGGTACGGTAGTAAATCGTGCAGGAGAAACTGTAGAATTCGGTACCTATGATGCATCTGCATGGAACACCGCAGTGGATTCATTCAATGTGCAGGGAAATATGTGGGCACCGGATGTAATCTACAATACAAGCATGGGCAAGTGGTGTATGTACTTAAGCTTAAATGGTTCTAAGTGGAACTCCAGCATTATTTTACTTACTGCAGATAATGTGGAGGGACCTTATGTATATCAGGGACCTGTTATTTATTCCGGCTTTAACGGAACCAATCCCATGGATGTAATGGATACCGACCTTGAGCTTGTTTATACCGATATGGAAAGCGCAGCAGACCTGCCCTCCAAGTATCAGGTAGGTAACTCTTGGGGAACCTTCTGGCCACATGCCATTGACCCTTGCGTATCCTATGATGATAACGGAAACCTTTATCTGATTTATGGTTCCTGGTCCGGCGGTATTTATACAATCGAGCTGGATGAGAACACCGGTCTTCGTGACTACACTGTACAGTACGCAGATGTAGATGCAGGACAGGCTAAGGTTACCTCCGATGCATACTTCGGAAAGAAGATTGCCGGTGGTGCGTATGTATCCGGTGAAGGTGCATATGTAGAGAAGTTTGGTGACTATTGGTTCTTATTTATGTCTTACGGCTTCTATTCTCCGGAGGGAGGATATGAGATGCGTATTTTCCGTTCTGAGAACATCGACGGACCTTACGTGGATGCTTCCGGGGAAAGTGCAATCTTCCCTACATATAAGATGAACTATGGTAATGCCATCGCTGCATACAATGGTGAGAAGCTGATGGGTGGCTACCAGTGGGAGACCATGAGTGTTGGTGAAGTGGCACAGGGTCACAACTCTGCATTTACTGATGCAAACGGTAATTCCTATGTGGTATACCACACCAAGTTCAATGATGGTACTGTGTCACACGCTCTTCGTGTGCACCAGTTATATTTAAATGAAGAAGGCTGGCTTGTAGCTGCTCCTTATGAGTATACCGGTGAAACCGTGAATGATTCTACCTTAGCTACCACCACCTTTGAAACCTCTGAAATCGCAGGGGATTATCAGGTAATCGTTCATCGCTATGAGATGGATTATAAGAATACCGAAATCGTTGATTTAGAGAGCATTACTCTTGCAGCAGACGGAACCATAAGCGGTGCTTACACCGGTACATGGAAGGTTTCGAGTGGTTCTTATGTAACCATTACCTTAGGTGATGTGGAATACAAGGGTGTTTTAGTTGAGCAGATGATTGACGGTACCGCTAATAAGACTCTTTGCTTTACTGCAAAGTCAAATGGCGGTGTGAGTGTATGGGGAAGCCGTATGCTTGGTAATGAGTATGCACTTGCTCTTACCAGAGATGCACTTGGACTTTCTAATGCAAATAATATTTTCCCGGTTGGCGGAAATATCTATCATGATGTAGAGCTTCCTACCACCGGTTCCCAGGATACTGTAGTAACCTGGACCAGCAGCAATACTGCTGTACTTAGTAACGAAGGTGTTGTTACCATTCCTGATGAGGATACCAAGGTAACCATGACCTGTACCCTTTCTAAGGGAACCACTGCTTACAAGAAGGATTTTGAAGTAACCGTTATGGGCAAGAGCTCCAGAAACGGTGATACTACCACCGGTCTTGTAGCAAAATATGAATTTGAAGGCGACTTTAAGGATTCCGTAACCGGCGCTGAGGGTACTGCAGGGGCACAGTCTGCAGGTACTCTGCCAAGCATTAAGACCGATAAGGACCTTGGAAGTGATACTGTACAGGTAAACTTCGGTTACGACAGCGCAAGCTCAAGTAACTGGGTTGCCATGACCAATCCATTCAAGGGAAGCACTACCGGAGAAGCAACCATTTCCATGCTTGTAAAGCGTTCTGATTCCGATGTATGGGATGCTATCTGGGGCTTCATGGATGCAGATGCTACCGATGGTGTAGAAGGAAGATTCTACTTAACCGGTAATGCATACCTTGGATTTAACGGAACCGGTGGCTGGTTTGATGCAAACCACGCTGAGAACGTTACCAATGCAATTCCTGTAGCAGAGTGGAGTCTTGTAACCGTAACCGTGGATACCAAGGGCTTTGAGATTTATATTGATGGCGCTTTGGCTTACAATGAGACATATACCAAGGCATTTGGAAGTGGTAACGGATTTGCAGATTATACAAGCGTAACTAATTTACTGGCATCAGCAGATACCTTCTACTTAGGCTATGGTTCATGGTGGGGCTCTAATCCTTTCAGAGCAGATGATTTGGCATTCTACGACAGAGTGCTTACCGCAGCGGATGTTGCTGCTCTTTATGACCAGTTCTTAGCTAAGATTGCGCAGGATGATGAAAGCGGAGATGGTGCTGCTACCACCGCCAGAACTTATCTTGAAATTGAAGAATATAGGACTTATTATAACGACTTTGAAGCTGGTCTTGGCGACGCAACCGTAGTAGGAAGCGGCGAAGTAGAGACCGTAGAAGATGAGAGATTCGGAAGCGTGTATCACAACGCAACCGGAACAGCCGGTGTTCGTACCAACTACTTATTATTACCAAGTGATACTATTAAGAATGCTACCTCTACCGGAAGCGAAGAGATGACCATCGGCTTCTGGGTGAATGTGGCAGATGCATCAGGCTATTTCTATGCACCAATCTTTAGTGCATATGGAGATGCTCCTTCTGCAACGGATGGAAATACCTGGCCGATGATGGTATTACAGTCCAGACTTCTGGCGCAGGTGAACTGTGCAGGCTGGTGTGATTTCACCGCAACACAGAATGTGGAAGGCGCAAATCAGGAATCTACCACATGGCTGGATGACAAAGAGTGGCATTACTATACCGCAACCTTCACACAGGAGGAAGTGACGGTATATGTTGACGGTGTTGTAATGAACCAGTGGACCTTAGATGGTGGCGATGGCGCAACTATTGCAGGTTTATTCACAAGCGGAGCAGACCTTGACTATGTATGTCTTGGTGGTAACCAGGCATGGAGCTGGGCAGATAACGATGCTTCTTACATGTTTGATGAGGTATCCGTATTCTCAACCGCATTAAATGCAACAGAAATTAATACTTATATGAACGAAATCGGTAAGCCTCGTTCTTATGAAGAATTAAAGGATTATCGTACTTATTACAATGACTTCGAAGCAGGTCTTGGCGATGCGACCGTAGTAGGTAGCGGAGCAGTGGAGACTGTAGAAGATGAAAGCTTCGGAAGCGTATATCACAACGCAACCGGAACCGCCGGTGTTCGCACCAACTACTTATTATTACCAAGTGACACTATTAAGAATGCAGCTACCACCGGAAGCGAAGAGATGTCTATCGGTTTCTGGGTGAATGTAGCAGATGCATCAGGTTACTTCTACGCACCGCTGTTCTCAGCATATGGTGATGCACCGACAAGTACCGGAAACAGCTGGCCGATGATGATTTTACAGTCCAGACTCCTGTCACAGGTGAACTGTGCAGGCTGGTGTGATTTCACCGCAGCGCAGAATGTAGAAGGCGCAAATCAGGAATCTACCACATGGCTGGATGACAAAGAGTGGCATTACT
>CAZOSU010000040.1:0-13512 GCA_964582515.1 uncultured Acetatifactor sp.
CAGCTTCTTCTGAAGCTTCAGGGGAAGGAGCTGGCCAACTATCAGGGAATTGACAGCATGGGAGCAGGCCTGGGGGGCGGTATTTTGGATACCATAGGCTCCATGTATGTGGATTTCTTTGCCTTTACCCTTAAGGGGAACGTGCTGATGAATAACGGCTTTTCCGCGTTGGCGCTGGGAGTACTGGTGCTGGTTACACTGGTGGTTCTCATACAGCTGGTCGTGGCACGGAAATGGTATAAAAATCCATGGTTTTATGGTGTGCTTATCCTGCTGGCGGCAGGCATTCCGGTGGCGTCCAATATCATACTGGTGGTATCGCCCAATGTGACCTACCATCTGCTGATGCGGTATCAGTGGGTACTTTTCCCTATTTGTATGGTGGCATTTATAAGTCGGTACGGGCAGGGGAAATATCAATGGGGGGCAGAGTGGCTGCTGCTTCTGTCGGGTGCGGTGCTTGCCTTTAATTTTGTTGTGACAGACCAGATTGCCTACTCCAATCTGGAAAAGAAATATGAAAAAACCTATGCATATTGTCTGCGACTGCTTGACCGTATCGAGCAGACGGAAGGGTATTATCCGGGAATTCCTATTGCCATGATTGGTGTGGTGGGGGATGAGCAGTTCCCGGTAACGGATTTGACCCAGCACGTGACCTCGGGCATGATAGGGATGACAGGGGATTATCTCTTGTATACCTGTGAGAATTACAGACTGTTTATGAAAAATTATCTGGGTGCAACCTTGAATATCCAGCAACCCGCAGCCATGGCAGAGATGTATTATCATGAGGAATATGTGAGCATGGACAGCTTCCCGGGAGAAAATTCCATCAAGATTATTGATGGCGTTATGTATATTAAAACAGAGAATGAGAATCGATAAAGAGGAGATATGGTATGGCAGTGTTATCCATCGTACTACCATCGTACAATGAAGAGCAGAATATTGAAAATACTGCAAGGGTTCTTTCTGAGCTTCTGACAGGGGAGCAGATTGACTATGAGCTGGTATTTGTCAGTGATGGCTCAACGGATAAAACTTATGAAGAAGTCGAGAAAGCGGCAGCCCTCAATCCTCACATAAAAGGGGCTTGTTTCAGCAGAAACTTTGGTAAAGAGGCTACCATCTTTGCCGGACTTGCGTTAACCACCGGAGATGCAGTAATCGTTATGGATTGTGATTTGCAGCATCCCCCCCAAGTAATTCCCCGGATGTGGAGGCTTTGGCAGGAGGGCTATGAGGTGGTAGAAGGTATTAAAAGCAGCCGGGGCAGGGAAAGCCTTACCTATAAGCTCAGTGCGGGACTTTTTTACAGAATAATGAGCTACCTGATAAAGATGGATATGAATTCCTCTTCTGATTTTAAATTGCTGGATAGAAAAGTGGTGGACGTGCTTTTGGAGCTGCCGGAGAAAAATACCTTTTTCCGCGCACTGTCCTTCTGGGCGGGCTTTAACACTACCACAGTGGAATATGAGGTGCAGGAACGTGTGTATGGACAGAGCAAATGGTCCTTTATCAGTCTGCTTCGTTATGCCATTTCCAATGCAACCTCCTTTAGCACCTTGCCCTTGCAGCTGGTGACAGTGATGGGAGTGGTTTCCATTCTTTTCAGTGTTGTTTTAGCGGTACAGACATTGGTGCGCTATATTATGGGCACGGCAGTGGAGGGCTTTACCACAGTAATTTTACTTATCCTCATTATCGGTGGCTTTATCATGCTCAGCCTTGGGGTTATCGGGCATTACATAGCCAGAATTTATGAAGAGGTGAAGGGAAGACCCAAGTACATTATCAGTAACGTGACGGACAATGTACAGGGGGAAGTTATCGGGGCGTGGAAACGCAGATAGAGTTTAGAAAGGAGGCACTACCATGAAAAAAAGAATTGTGAGTATAGAGCTTTTGCGAATTATCTCCATGATGATGGTAGTGATGCTTCATTATCTTTCCAAGGGAGAGCTGCTTACGCCCTTTCTGGAGGAATTTGATGTAAATGGCTATATTGCATGGCTTTTGGAGTCCTTCTGCATTGTGGCGGTAAATGTGTATATGTTAATCAGTGGCTACTTTCTGGCAGAGGCAAAGTGGAAGCTGTCCCGTCTGTTGGAATTGGTATGTCAGGTGCTCTTTTATGGAGTCGGTGTGGCAGTACTGCTTCTTCTTACGGGTGTGATTTCCATTGGTGATATGGACATCTACCGTCTGTCACAGTATGTGCTTCCCATCAATATGGAGCATTACTGGTTTGCCACTGTCTATGTAGGGATGTACATGTTTGCACCTGTTCTTGCAGCCGGTGTGAAGAGCATGGAAAAGAAGCAGCTGCAGGTGACCATAGTGCTTTTGCTTCTGTTTTATTCCGTAATGAAGACGGTGTCGCCGGTAGCACTTACGGTGGATGAGAAGGGATATGATGTTATCTGGTTTATGTGTGTATTTCTGGTGGCTGCCTATATCCGCTTGTACGGATTCCCTGTTTTGAATTCCGTGGGCAGGGGGATTGCCGGTTATTTGGGCGGTGTATTGCTTATATTTGGTTGGAGTATGGCTCTTCGCCAGGTATGCCTAAGTACCGGAGTACTTAAAAGCGTGGTACAGAATGCGTATCATTACAATCATGTATTTAATCTTTTGGCAGCAGTAGCTTTGTTTTGTGGATTTATTCATTGGAATATTCCGGGGGAGGGTAAGCTTGCACGGCTTATATGTAAAATTGCACCCTATACCTTTGGCGTGTACCTGCTTCACGAGCATGTAGAGGTGCGCTTTCTCTGGCCCTTGTGGTGCGGTGCCGGTGCCGAGGAGTCGCCGATAATGATGGTAGTAAGGGCGTTTGCTTCGGTGTTACTTGTTTTTGCAGTGGGTATCCTTGTGGACATGCTGCGTGGTAAGCTATTTGAACTTGTGAAAAAAAATTGGGGGAACTTATTTGGAAAAGCACGATAATAAGAAAAACAAAATAATAGATATGGTTATGCTTGCCATATTGGTCTTGTATCCTCTGCGCCATATTTTTCATGGGGTGGATTTAGCGGATACAGGCTATAATTACGCCAACTTTATGTACATGGAAAATATGGATTCCATGTGGTATTACAGTACGTATCTGGCAAATCTGGTGGGCAATTTTTTCACCAGGCTTCCTTTGGGAGCAACCTATGTGGGGCTGAATCTTTATACAGGGCTGACCGTGTCATTACTGGCGGCTATGGGCTTTTTGTTTTCGGTGAAGGTATTGAAAATATCAAGATGGATTGCCTTTTTGGGAGGTTTTCTGGCGGTGTGTCTGTCCTGGTGTCCCACAGCGCTGTTGTATAATTATCTGACCTATATTTTACTGTTGGGAGCAGTGATTTTACTGTATCTGGCACTGGAGCAGGAAGGGAAGCATACCCGGCTTTACTTCATATTGGCGGGGGTGTGTCTTGGTCTGAACATTTTCGTGCGTTTTTCCAATCTGGCACAGGCAGCTTTGATTTTAGCAGTTTGGGCCATGGCCATAATCCGCAGAGAGAAATTCGGTAAGGTGGTTTCCCAGACACTTATGTGTCTGGCGGGATATCTGCTGGGTATTGGGATTGGTTTTGCACTGGTATGTCTTAAGGATAGCGGAGCGGATTACGTGAACGGAATTATGCGGCTTATGAGCATGCCATCCGAGGCATCGGATTACTCTGTCTATTCCATGATATATGGACAGGTGTATTATTACCTGATAAGTCTGCGCTGGTTTGGTACGATTTTGCTGTTTTTGTTGGCGGGAATGGTGCTATACAGATTCCTGCGCGGGAAAAATGAAAAAATTGCCTCTATGTTCTACATTTTTGAGCTGTTACTGATGATGACGCTTCTGGGTAAGTGGGAAATGTACAGTACCAATTACCGGAATCTTCACAGTGTATTCCAGTGGGCCTGCCTTTTGCTGGTGGCAACGCACCTCATTGGTATTGTGGTAATTTTCGGAAGGAAGTTTTCAGAAAAGGACAAGCTGATTTGTGGTCTTAATATGCTGGTGATTTTGCTGACCCCTCTGGGAAGTAATAATCATTTGTTTTCTGCCATAAACATTTTGTACATTGCAGCACCTGTAACACTGTGGATGCTTTGGCGGTTTATAAAGTGGTTGCCCAAGTTTATTATTGCAAAAAAGCTTGTGATTCCCTGTAGACCGGTGAAGATTATGATAATCTACGTGCTGTTTATGCTGGTGGGCAGAAGCTTTATGGTGAGCATGGATTATGTGTTTGCGGAATCCACCGGGGGAAACGGGCATACGACTGCCATAGAATATAATGATGTGCTGAAATGGGTAAAAACAGACAAGGATAAGGCGCAGAGCTTAGAAGAGTTGTCCGGCTTTGTGGCGGCGCAGAACCTGAAGGGCAAAGAGGTACTGCTGTATGGAGATGTGCCTGCACTTTCCTTCTATCTGGAAATGCCCTATGTGCTTAGTCCATGGCCGGACCTTTCATCCTATAATCTTACGGTAATGACACAGGAAATGGAAGCACTTTGGGAAGACATTGAGGAGAAGGGAAGGGAGTGTCCTGTGATTATTTTCTCTGCGGAGGAAGATTATGAGGATACCACCAATCCTAAGATTGCGCTGATTCAGGATATGATGGAACGATATGAATACGAAATCGCTTTTGAAAATCATCGTTTCGTATTATTTATGGCCAATAAATAGTAAAAAAGGAGAAAACAACAATGATTAATTTTAATGTACCGCCTTTTACCGGGAAAGAGATGGGTTATATCAGGGAATGTGTGGAAAATCAGAAAATCTGTGGTGATGGTGCATATACAAAGAAATGTAATGAATGGATAGAGAAGAAGACGGGTACAGCCAAGTGTCTTCTCACCACCTCCTGCACCCATGCGACGGAGCTTGCTGCTCTGCTGGCGGATATTCAGCCGGGGGATGAGGTCATTATGCCATCCTATACCTTTGTATCTACGGCGGATGCTTTTGTGCTTCGTGGTGCAGTTCCCGTGTTTGTGGATATTCGTCCGGATACCATGAATATTGATGAAAAGCTGATTGAGGCAGCCATTACAGAGAGGACGAAAGCCATTGTACCGGTACATTATGCGGGGGTATCCTGCGAAATGGATGCCATTATGGATATTGCAAAGAGACACAATCTCATGGTAATTGAGGATGCTGCCCAGGGAATTATGTCCACCTATAAAGGAAAAGCCCTGGGAACCATGGGTGATTTTGGCGCGTTCAGCTTCCATGAGACCAAGAATTACAGTATGGGTGAGGGTGGTGCCCTGCTTATCCGTGATGAGAAATATATTGAAGAGGCAGAGATTATCCGTGAGAAGGGTACGAACCGCAGTAAGTTTTTCCGTGGGCAGATTGATAAGTACACATGGGTAAATTTTGGTTCCTCCTATCTGCCCAGTGATATGAATGCGGCATACCTTTATGCCCAGCTGGAGATGGCAGAGGAAATCAATGACCATCGTCTGGAATGCTGGAGGCGTTATTATGAATTATTACAGCCGTTGGCGGATGAAGGGTGTATTGAGCTTCCTTATATTCCGGAGGGGTGTGTGCATAATGCCCACATGTTTTATATTAAGGCAAAGGATATTGAAGAGAGAACAGAGCTGATTGGCTTTTTAAAGGAGCGTGGAGTGATGTCGGTATTTCACTACATCCCTCTCCACAGTGCACCGGCAGGCTTAAAGTACGGTCGATTCCACGGTCAGGATTTGTTTACGACAAAGGAAAGCGAGCGCTTAACCAGATTGCCCATGTTCTACAAGCTGACACTGGAGGAAGTGGAATACATTTGTGAGCAGGTGAAGGCGTTTTATGCAGAAAGGAAATAATACTTCATGGCAAATGTAAAAGTGCATTTGAAAGAGATAATAAAATATGTGCTTTTACTGGGAGTGGTATTACAGAGTCTGTTAGGGCTGGTGACCGCCACACGGTGGATTTTGAGTGCGCCATCCTTGGGAAGCAGTGTAAAATCCGTGTTGGGAGTGTGCGTGGGTATTCTCTTAAGCTATCTTTTTTTGCGGATGTGGTGTAAGGGAATGCCGCGCCGGATGTATTGCTGGGGGTGTGCGGGAATCGTGTCCGTTCCCATTGTATTGCAGGCCTGTCTGGATGCCGGAGAGGAGCTGCTGTGGTTTGCCGGAGTATGTTTTGTGCTTTTTCTGTGCCTGAGAGGGCTGGAGTATGTTAAGTCTAAAGGGCTTCGCATTATAATGGTGGTGCTATCTTTATTTCTGGCAGGTATGGTGTACTGGGC
This sequence comes from uncultured Acetatifactor sp., assembly GCA_964582515.1. Classification (GTDB taxonomy): domain Bacteria; phylum Bacillota; class Clostridia; order Lachnospirales; family Lachnospiraceae; genus Acetatifactor. The sequence continues at coordinate 6,285 of CAZOSU010000040.1, forward strand.
CGGAAGCGATGCACCCTCGTTTGCTGCCAGACTTACAAGCCGCTTTGGTTTCCCTTATCTTTATGAGGATGCATATAGTATTACACCTGCGTTGCGGCAGAAGCTGGATATGGATGTGCTGTGGAGTGCGAACAGCAGCGCAGAAGGGGTCTATACGGTGTTTTATCCCCATCTTCTGGAACGATATCACAGTAATACGGCAGCGGATGAGGTGTGTATGGAGCTTACCGCGTATTGTTTCGAAAAAAATACTAAGGGAGCCGTAGGAAATGTGCTATGGGACTGGGCCGGGTATCATTTTCCCATGGCGGTGTCGGAGCTGCAGCTAAAGGGTATGGGCTATGACAGTGTGACGGGCTGGAACTACGGTGAGCTTTTGCAGAGAACGGGTGCGTGGGCTGGCGTATATTGGGATTATGGAGTGATGTGGTATCTGGTATCCATGGTGCTGTTGCCTGGCATGCAAAAGCAGATTAGATTTAACCGGAACCGGGCATTTGTGGTGCTTTTTCTGGAGGTGTCGGTGCTTTGCCTTTGCTTGGAAGGCGCAGGATATTTTGATTATAAGAATCTGCCGCTGACAGAATTTATCCGTATGGGGATGCTTCTGGAGGGCTTTGGCGCATTAATGATAGAAAAGGATGAGTAACAGGTGATAGTTTGGGGAAGTCTGATACTCTTGTTCTGGCTGGGAGTACTGCCTGTATTTGTGGGAAGTCTGCTGGCGGGAAAAGAGTGTGATAACAACAATTCCATCGTGTATCGATTTATGGCGGGAAATATGCTTTTATGGGCAGCTTTTCAGCTGATATGTGTGCCATGCATTGTTATGGAAAAGCCTCTCTCGCTGGTAGTGAGGGGATATGTGGTCTTGTCCCTGCTTTTGTTTGTATGCGGCGGGGTTCTATTTTGGAAGAATCCTTTGCGGTGGGAGAAAAAGGGGCGGCCGGAGCGCGCAGAAAGGGTGATAAAGGCTGCTTTTGGACTACTGCTTTTGATACAGCTGGTATGTGCAGTGGTAATGACCTATGGAGATGGTGATGACGCCTATTATGTGGCGGTATCCACTATTGCCAACGAGAGCAATACCATGTACATGATAAATCCATATTCTTATGGAGCGACGGGGCTGGATATCCGGCATGGCCTGGCACCGTTTCCCATATGGATTGCTTTTCTGGCCCGTATTTCGGGTCTGCATACCACCATGGTTGCACATGTTGTGGTGGCGGTATATCTGATTATGATGAGCTATGGAGCATTTTATCTGGTAGGAAAGCAGCTGTTTACAGATAAGAAGCAACGATATCTTTTTATGGTGTTTATGGCACTGCTGGTGCTGTTTGGAGACAGCTCCTTCCGTACACCGGAGAATTTTATGATTGCCAGAAGCCGTCAGGGAAAGGCAGCTATGGGTTCTGTTATTATTCCGATGATAATCTTTTTAATGCTGGTTATCTTAAGACAGCTGAAGGAGGGAGAGAAAGTCGGAGTAAAGAAATGGATTCTTTTGGCAGCAACGGTAACGGGAGCGTGTCTATGTACCACACTGGGGACCTCTTTGGTATGCATGATGATTGGTCTGATAGGTGTATGCGCACTGTTTGTGTATAAGAAATGGCTGCCCGTCTGCCGGATGGCGCTATGCTGCGTGCCTGCGGTATGCTATGCGCTACTTTATTTTATCTTGGGATAGGAACGAATATGTGGAAGAATGCGGTAGATTTATTTGTGAGCTATATGGGAAGCGGAATCCTTGTGGCTTGGTTTTTGATTTGCCTGGTGTATCTGTATTTAAAAGAAAAGGATTCGGTAAAACGGATTATATTTTTGTATTTTCCGGTGATTGTGCTGCTTATGTATTTTAATCCTTTGTTTGTAAAGCTGGTATATGGGATTATCGGGGAAGAGATTTATTATCGTTTTTTGTGGATTATTCCTATGTCCCTGACCATTTCCTTCGCCACGGTCCGTGTCTGGGGGAGTCTCAAAAGGAAACTACAGCCCTTGTTTGCAGGGCTCTGCGTATGTCTGGTGATGATATCCGGTAAGCTGATTTACACCAATCAGTTCTTCTCTGTGGCAGAAAATATATATCATGTTCCCCAGGCTGTGGCAAAAATTTGTGATGCCATTTCTGTGGAGGGAAGAGAGGTTATGGCGGCTTTCCCCATGCATATGGTGCAGTATGTAAGGCAATACGATGCCACGGTCTGTATACCTCACGGAAGAGATGCTATATTGACCGATTGGGGTCTGGATTACCCCTTGCTGGAGATACTTGTGCAGGAAGAGATTGATGTGGAGGAGCTTGTTTATCTGACCAGAGATATGGAAAATGGTTCTGCCAGACCCTGTCATTTTTTTGTTGTGCGGGAGGGGACAAGCTTTATTGGGAATTTAGAGGAGTACGGAATTGTTCTGTACGATACCATTGAAGGCTATGACGTGTATTATGATACAACGTTTTATATTGGATTATAAAACAGCAGTTCCGGTTTATGGAACTGCTGTTTGGCGGTTAATCAAAATATTCCAGTGCATACTTAAAGCGTTCGGCAACAGCTTCACGGCCTGCTACATTTAAGTGAATATTGTCAATTAAATATTGGGTGGCATTGTCCTCATGAACGGTGCCGTAAATGTGGTCCAAATAGGTTACATAATGAAGATATGCCCCCCGTTCCATCATACCGGCGTAGGTAGAGAGGGGATGTTCATTATAAACCTTGATATCACTGCTGATATATTCTCCGTTGTCATCAATACCAAAAGCATAGGTAGGTGACATGACGATGATACGAATATAGGGGTAGAATTGCTGGAACAGCTCAATGCTCGCACAAAGGTTACCGTAGGTGGTCTGAATATTGGTTAAGTTGGTCTCGTCATATACTTCACGACCCTCCAGATAATCCATTCCGTCATACATGATGGTTATCACATCCACGGTCTCCCAGTCGATGGTCTTCATTTGTTCCACAACATCAAGGGCTTCCTGGGGTAAGCCTTCTATGGTTTCCAGATGCATGTCATTGTTTACACAGGCAATGGTGGAGAGCCAGTACAGATTGAAGAAGTCCATCTTATCAGGGGTGTTTTGAATGTGCTCGCCGGCAGCAGCAAGGTAGGTACCGGAGATGGCACAATTAATTACTGTGGCACCGGTCTTTTCTTCAATAAGGCTTGCCAGGCTGTCCTCAGAATCACGGTCATCTGCAAAGGGAGCGTTTCCAAAGGCAACAATGGTGGTCTTGCCATCATCTACACCGAGGATATCCGTTTCGTTAAGAAGAGGAATTATGTTGTCCTGTACTTCAATCTCATAATTATCACTGATATTGTTGGGGTCATATTCGGATTTTACTGTGGTACCCCAATTCCAGATTTTATATACGATGATGCCTAAAAAAATCAGGATAATCAGGACGAAAATAATGTGCCCCAGTTTACCGGTCAGAATATCCATTAAATCAGGTTGGTCCTCCTTTTGGGGAACAATGTTTTTTTTCTCCGCAGCTGTTTTTGTTTTTTCCTGCTGTGGGGCTGCTTCATTCTGGTCAGAATCTAAATCAATTATTTCTAAATCTTTAATCTTTTTCATTCATTACCTCATTTCTTTCAATTCCCTGTTATTTTACTATTATATCCGGAGAATGTCCATAACATAAGAAAACTTTAAGATTTGTATCATAATGGCAAACTCCCAGGCTTAAAGCGACGGAAAAGTAAATTATAATAAAATTTTAAGAAATGTAATATTTTAGTAACACTTGATTGAAATAAAAATGAATGATATACTATGTTGGTACAATTTTTCAAGAAAGGTTAATGGAAATGGCTAATATTTTCAAACGAAAAAGAGAAATAGATGAACAGCAGTACGATTCCTGGGATGAACTGGATGAGTTCGGAGAGGAGCAATACGAGGATATCTCCGAGGAAGAAGAGGCATTCTATGAGGATGAGACCGTCAGTGCTGAGGAAGTAGAAGAGGATATGGAAGATGCTGCTTATGAGGAGGAGGAATACTACTCCGGGGAGCAGGAGGATACATATGCCGGGGTTGCCGACGATACAGAAGGCGGGGAAGAGTATTACGAGGAAGAAGAGTATTACGAAGACGAGGATGGAGAATACTACGAAGACGAGGAATACTATGAGGACGAAGAAGATGATGAGGAAGACGAGGGCGGTTTTTTCAGTAATATGTCCCTTTTCGACAAGTTCATCACCTTTGGTAGTGCGGCATTGGTAGTAGTGGCTATTTTCATCGCAGGCTTCTTTATCTTAAACCAGAGAGAGGCACCGGTAGCCAGTGATTATCTTGCGGTGGGCAGCCAGCTTCAGGGCATTGAAATCATCGGTGAGTCCGGTCTTTTGGCTGTGGCAGGTCAGGAGCAAAGCCGTTTACAGGCGATAGAGGATGCTTTGCACGGAGAGGATGGCACAAGCTATAATGAGTCGGAATATGATGATGAGGTGACAGTGAATATGACGCTGACCTCCATTGAGAAGGATCTTAAGATTAAGTTTACCAATAAAAAGTCCGGTAAGCTCATTGGAAATGTTCCTTTCAGTGTGGAGGTAACGGATGTGAATGGTAATACCAGCATGTGGTCCGATGATGACATGGATGGTATCATTTATAAAAAGAAATTGACACCGGGACAGTATAAGGTTACAGTACTGGCTCTGGATGGTGATAAATATGATAAATATGATTTGCCTCAGGCTACCAATAAGGTAGAAGTGAAAGAGGAAATCGTAATTCAGAAGGTGGATGTATCAAACGAAATCAAGAATGAATCTGAAATCGATGTGTCTCAGGAGGATACAGCAAAGAAGGATACTGAGGTAGAGGGATATCTGAAGGATACGGTAGAATGGGTAGAAAGCACGGTGAAGGAAGCTACCTATGTGGAAATCAGTAAGGACAAGATTGAGGTTCCGAAGCTTTCGGTTGCAAGCACAGGCTTCGTTTCATTAAGAAAGCTGTTTACCGGAGCCGGTCAGGTAAGTGGAGGTGACACCACTCCGTCCCCATCACCGGAGCCGACGCTGGCACCGGGGAAGATTACTCTGGATACCACATCAATTGTAATGGCAAAGGATGAAAATGCTACTGCTAAAATTGCCAGTGTCAGCGGATTTCTTGCGGACAAAGAGATTACTTATTCCATTTCCTCCGCAAACGGAGCTGTAGCAACCGCTTCCATCAGCAAGGGAGTTATTACGATTTATGCTCATGCAGAAGGCGAAACCGTCATTACGGTAATGGCTAATTATAAGGAAAACGGAAGCAAGGAGACACAGGCAATCGCTCAGATTGAGGTAAAGGTGGGACTTCCTACCATTCTGCTTCATGTTTTGGAGCTGGACGTATATGTAGCAATGCAGGATGAGATTGTTATTTTTGTTGAAAATGCGGGAGTTTCGGCGTCGGAGTATAAGTTTGAAGTTGAATCCTCTAACACCAATGTGGCCACTGCTACGGTGGATGCGAATACACGTAAGGTAACTGTCACAGGTGTTGCGGCAGGTACAGCAGATATTACCGTTACCTATATTGAGGGAGAAACCAAGGTTTCCAAGGTTTGCAAGGTGACTGTTCTGAATAATGCCATGACGGACACTACAACGAAGCTGGTTGTAAAGGATACGAAGGAGCAGCTGTATGTATACGATGGTACGAAGTATAGGGAAGCAGTTTATGCAGATTATTACACTTATACGAAATTCTACGTACTTAGCGGTTCTACGTACACCGGCTGGCAGACCATCAGCGGTAAGGTTTATTTCTACGATGCATCCGGCAAGAAGGTTACCGGTGAACAGGTAATTCAAGGCGTAAAATATAATTTCGCAAGTGACGGAAGTCTTGTGACCGGAGACGGTATCATGGGTATTGATGTTTCCAAGTGGAATGGAGATATTGACTGGAAGGCTGTGAAGAATTCCGGCGTATCCTACGTAATTATCCGTTGTGGTTATCGTGGCTCTACCAAGGGTGCCCTCATTGAGGATGCGAAGTTTAAGGAAAATATTGAGGGTGCTACAAACGCCGGTCTGAAGGTTGGAGTATACTTCTTTACACAGGCCATCGACAATGCAGAGGCATTGGAGGAGGCGTCCATGGTACTTGATTTGGTGAAGAAGTACAGAATTTCTTATCCGATTTTCCTGGATGTGGAGCCCAGCGGAGGACGTGCGGATTCCCTTACCAAGGAGGAAAGAACTGCTATCTGCAAGACCTTCTGTGAGACCATCGAGAAATATGGTTATACCGCAGGTGTTTATGCAAATAAGACATGGCTTACCAGTAAGATTGATGTATCTGCACTCAGTAAGTACAAGATTTGGCTTGCGCAGTATGCGTCCACGCCGACGTATACCGGTAAGTACGATTTGTGGCAGTATAAGGATAGCGGAAAAGTAAGTGGTATTAGCGGCAATGTGGATTTAAATATGAGTTACTTAGGTTATTAAAGTGATTTAAGAGGGCTATTTTGCGAAAAGAAGCAGATTAGCCCTCTGATTTCTTAGGAAAATCTTAATTACGCCAAGAAATGCTAGTTTGCGCTCCGTAGTTGTGTTATAATGACCGCAAACACAATGAGTGAAGTAATCGAAGGATGAGGAGAAGAAAATGAGAACTTATTTAGTAACCGGAGGAGCCGGATTTATCGGCTCCAATTATATTCATTATATGTTTAAGAAGTATGATAAGGAAATCCGCATCATCAACGTGGATGCCCTTACCTACGCAGGCAATCTGGAGAACTTAAAGGAAGTAGAAGACAGAGAGAATTACACCTTTGTAAAGGCAAATATCTGTGATAAGGATGCCATTCGGAAGATTTTTCAGGAGAATGACATTGACAGAGTAGTACATTTTGCGGCGGAGAGCCATGTGGACCGTTCTATCCGTAATCCGGAAGTGTTCGTGCAGACCAATGTACTTGGCACCGCTGTTATGCTGAACTGTGCCAAGGAAGCATGGGAAAAACCGGACGGAACCTTCAAGGAGGGGAAGAAGTTTTTGCATGTATCCACCGATGAGGTGTACGGTTCTCTTCCGGATGATGAGAATGCATTCTTCTATGAGACTACTCCGTATGATCCACACAGCCCATATTCAGCAAGCAAGGCAAGCTCTGACATGCTGGTACAGGCATACATGGACACCTACAAGTTCCCCGCGAACATCACCACCTGTTCCAATAAC
>CAZOSU010000041.1:0-13382 GCA_964582515.1 uncultured Acetatifactor sp.
GTTCGCAGACATCCGGATAGTCACGAACCAGGCGAAGGATGTTGTCGTAGGTGGTGCGGGCCTTCTGCTCCGCAGCCATATCCTCGAAGAGGTCGGTGATGATATCACCCTTGCTCTGGAACTGGTTGGCATTAAATGGCACACCACCTGCTGCCTGTGGCCAGATACCCAGAGTGTGGTCAATGTAGTATTTGTCAAAGCCATTCTTCTTAATCTCATCCATGGGCAGGTCCTTGGTCAGCTGATAGACGATGGCTGCCACCATTTCCAGGTGTGCCAGCTCTTCGGTACCTATATCGGTCATAACACCGGCAACTTCTCTATAGGGGGTAGCGTAGCGCTGGGAAAGGTAACGCATGCTTGCACCCATTTCACCATCGGGACCGCCGTACTGTGAAATGATTGCCTGTGCCAAAGCAGCATTGCACTCCTTGATATTTACAGGAAACTGTAATCTGTTTTCATAACTCCACATATCTTAGCATCCTCCTTCCCAGGCAAGCGGTGTGTTTGGACTGTTCCAACGAAATTCCTTGGTAGATTCATTGTATTCCTTTACAAGAGGGTAGTAGGTAACGGAAAAATCATGCACCATTTTGGATTTGATTTTACTGTAATGGTTGAAATAATTCAGCGCTGCCTGGTCATGTGGATGGGTGTCTAAATAGAGCATTAAGTCCACCAGTATAAAATCTACGATACCTATATCGTTTAACATGCGGTTCATATCACTTTTATTTGCCATTTCGCGCCTCCCTGTTCATTTCGTTACATTTTTTGCAGGTGTTCATGTTGTTTTTCTGGTTGGGGTTACCTCTTTTTCCGGTGAAGGGCTTTATCAGCTCGGGGAAAATGGAGCCTTCCTGATAAGCGGCTTCCAAATTTTCCGGCATTTTATTGAATTTCTGCCAGGGAACATAGGCCATGCCAACACTTTGCTTGTCATAAATTGTATCAAATGGATAATCCGGCATAAAAACCTCGTCAATTCTTTGTTTAATACTATCATATGAAAAAATTGACCATTGTGTGAAAATTGTGTTATACTCTATGAAGTATTTGGAAGGAGGATTTGCTATGAAGCAGGTAAATGGAAGTATTTGGCATAGTATCAGTACCCAGAGAGTTACTCCCACAGATTTTGTATGTGTCATTGAGATTTCAAAAGGCAGTAAGAATAAATACGAATTGGACAAGGAAACCGGATTTTTAATTTTGGACCGTATCTTACATACCTCCACCCATTACCCGGCAAACTATGGTTTTATTCCCAGAACCTATGGTGATGACGGGGATCCGTTGGATGTGCTTTTGTTATGTTCTGAGCCGATTCAGCCTCTTACACTTGTAAGATGTTACCCTATCGGTGTTATCTCCATGCTGGATAATGGGAAGAACGATGAAAAGATTATTGCAGTTCCTTTTGAAGACCCGAATTATAATTGCTATAAGGATATTTCGGAGCTTCCGCCCCATGTAGTGGAGGAGATGGAGCATTTCTTTATGGTATATAAAGCACTGGAAAACAGAACCACAGCGGTGAATGAAAAGGGTAACAGAGAAGAAGCAGTGGAAGTTATTAAGAAGTGTCTGGATAACTATATTGATACCTTTATTAAAAGCTGGTAACGCAAAACATAAAGAACAACATCTAAGTATTTCTAAGTTGTTTTGGCGGAGTTTTCTGCGAAAACTCCAGACGGCATCTAAGTGAAAATAGAAAGAAGAGGATATAAAAATGACGAAAATCAGAACAAGATATGCACCAAGCCCAACGGGTAGGATGCATGTAGGAAATTTACGTTCTGCTTTGTATGAATTTTTGATTGCAAAGCATGATGGCGGAGATTTTATGCTCCGTATTGAGGATACGGACCAGGAGAGATTTGTAGAGGGAGCGGTAGATATTATTTACCGTACCATGGAAAAAACAGGTCTTATCCATGACGAGGGTCCGGATAAGGACGGCGGATATGGTCCCTACGTTCAGTCCGAGCGTATGAAGACCGGTATCTACATGAAGTATGCAAAGGAGCTGATTGATAAGGGTGAGGCATACTATTGCTTCTGTGATAAGGAGCGTCTTGCATCCTTAAAGTCTGAGGTGGTAGAGGGTAAGGAAATTACCATTTATGACAAGCACTGTTTGAGTCTTACCAAGGAAGAAATTCAGGCAAATCTGGATGCAGGGGAGGCATTTGTTATTCGTCAGAACAATCCCACCGAAGGAACGACTACCTTCCATGATGAGCTTTACGGCGATATTACTGTAAACAACTCCGAGCTGGACGATATGATTTTAATTAAGTCCGACGGATACCCTACCTACAATTTTGCAAATGTAGTGGACGACCACACCATGAATATTACTCATGTGGTAAGAGGAAATGAGTATTTGTCCTCCTCACCAAAGTATGTTAGATTATATGAGGCATTTGGCTGGGAGGTACCGGTATATGTACACCTTCCGCTGATTACCGATGAGAATCACAAGAAGCTTTCTAAGCGTAGCGGACATTCTTCCTTTGAGGATTTATTGGAGCAGGGCTTTGTGACGGAGGCAATTGTGAATTATATTGCACTTCTTGGCTGGAGTCCGGAGGACAATAACGAGATTTTCTCCTTGCAGGAGTTAATTGAGAAGTTTGATTATCGCAGAATCAACAAGAGTCCTTCCGTCTTTGATATCGTAAAGCTACGCTGGATGAATGGTGAGTACTTAAAGGCCATGGATTTCGATACCTTCTATGAGATGGCAGAGCCGTATCTGAAGCAGAGTCTTACAAAGGACTTTGACTTAAAGAAGATAGCAGCCATGGTGAAGACCCGTATCGAGGTATTCCCGGATATTGCCGGACAGGTAGATTTCTTTGAGGAGCTTCCAATGTACGATATCGCAATGTATGCACACAAGAAAATGAAAACCACTACCGAGTCTTCTTTAGAGGTACTTAAGGAAGTATTACCTGTATTAGAGGCAGTGGACAATTATGACAATGACACACTTTACCAGGCAATCCTGAAATTTGTGGAGGAGAAGGGTTGCAAGAATGGCTATGTAATGTGGCCAATCCGTACTGCAGTATCCGGTAAGCAGATGACACCTGCCGGAGCTACAGAGATTATGGAGATTCTTGGTAAGGAGGAGTCCTTAAACAGAATCCGTAAGGGAATCGAGCTTTTAGAGAATGCTTAAACTCCCGGGCTTTGATGGGATGAGTAATGAGCAGCAAAGGGCTGTTTCCCATGGAGAGGGACCTGTACTGATATCTGCAGGTCCCGGCTCCGGGAAAACCTTTGTGATTACTCATCGCATACTATATCTCATTTGTGAAATGGGAATTTCTCCACAGGATATATATGTCATCACGTTTACAAAGGACGCGGCGCTGTCCATGAATAAGCGCTATCAGGAAATTCTTCAGGATATGAAAGAGAGAAGCGGTCTTTCTGCTGTACATTTCGGAACCTTTCATTCCTTCTTTTATCAGATTATTCGAAGTCATCCAAAATATAAAAGCTATCAATTGTTACATGCATCCGCAAACAGTGGTGTTTTATTTCGTGTGCTGGAAAGGCTGGGGATGGAAATGCCACAGGGCAGGGAAGTTCAGGAGCTATTGGCAGATATCAGCTATTGGAAAAATACAGATATTCTTCCGGATGGACGTGAGGAAGATTTTATTGAACTTGTCAAAGCTTATGATGCAGAAAAGGAAAAGCTTCGTATGCTTGATTTTGACGATATGCTTACTCTATGCCATAAGCTTCTTTTGGTGGATGAGGGACTGCGAAGAGAGTGGCAGAAGCGTATCGGTTATCTGATGGTGGATGAATTTCAGGATACAAATATGGTGCAATATGAGGTAATGAAGCTGCTTATAAAATCGCCCTATAACGTATGTGTGGTAGGTGATGATGACCAGGCTATCTATGGTTTTCGTGGCTCAAAGCCGGGGATAATGAGGGGGTTTTTAGAGGATTACCAAGGAGCTGCATTATTTCAGCTGGGGACGAATTATCGTTGCGGAGAAGCTATTGTGAGGGCATCGGCAAGCTTGATTCGGAATAATAAGCAGCGGCTGAAAAAAAACTTAAGAGCCGGAGAGGATAATGAGGGTGCTTTGGTAAATATCAGAGAATTTGAGAGCTATCATCAAATGACCAGGCAGTGTATGGAGGAGTTACAGGAATGCTCAACTGGGGAGCTTGAAAAAAGAGCTGTACTCTTCCGCACAAATATGCGGATGAATCTATTTCTTGCAGAACTTACAAAACGTAAGATTCCTTTTAAGACAAGGGAAATAATGGTATCGGTTTATGAGCATTTTGTGGTGAAGGATATGATGGATTATTTTAGAGCAGCTCATGGATGCAGGGAGAGAGGGCTCTTTCTACGAATTTTAAATAAGCCCAGAACCCGTATCGGTAGGGAAGCTCTTTTGGCAGAACAGGTGGATTTTGAACAGATGCGCCGTTTTTATGGAAAAGCCGGGATGGGGAACTATGCTGCCATGGAGGATGTAATCCGTTTTCAGAAGGGGCTTGAGAATTTAAGGAAGCTTAAGCTGTCTCTGGGAATTGACTTTATTCTTCATTATTTTGGCTACGATACATATCTGCGTAGTAAGGCAGGGGGCGATATGGAGCTATATGAACAGTGGCTGGAGCTGGTTGAGTGGCTGAAGGAGGATAGCAGGAGCTTTCAGGGACCGGAGGAATGGATGGAATTTCAGCAGGAATATATTTCCAAAGCAAAAAAGCCCCGGGAAGAAGAAAAGAAGGGGGTACAGGTGATGACACTCCATGGCTGTAAGGGGCTGGAGTTTTCGCAGGTGTATATAATGTATGTGAATGAAGGAAACATTCCTGCAATAAAGAGAGGGGAAAAAGAAACGGAGGAGGCCATAGAGGAGGAGAGACGCCTTTTCTATGTGGGGATGACCAGGGCCAAGAGGGCATTGGATATCCTCTATGTCCGCCGGAATCAGGAACGTACCAAAACGCCCTCACGATTTATCGGAGAATTACGGAGCTGATTTTTGTGGAAGGGGTATTTTTTTTATTGCAGTAAAGTGGTATAATAGTACCATTATAATAGATTGGGCTTGGATGATTATGGCGGATAAATACGGATTAAGTAGTATATTACAAAAATTTAAAGAGAATATGGATCGCCAGAGAGAGCTTGATGTAATGCTGCTGCAAGACATAAGCAAGGTGGAGTGGACTGCCTGTCTTAAAAACAGGGCGGTGGAAAATCAACGCATGTATGCCGAGAATGGAGAGTTAATCGATAGGCTGCTTCGTATTTTGGAGCTCCCCATGGACGAGGAGTTTGCCGCTCTGCTTTATGAGGAATGCTATGATATGTATTTTGGCAGCTATGATGATTGTCAGGTGATACTTCCCATGACATATAGGCTTATATCCTATTATGAGACAAAAGGAGACCTGGTAAGGCTGATTTTTCTCTATGGAGTGGCTTTTTATGAGGAAAATGAGATTCAGGGACGCAGAGAAGGTGAAAAAAAGCTGGATGAAAGCTACAATCTGAAAATATTAAATTACAAGGATTATTACCCTCAGCTTGATGAGGCGTCAAGGCGTAGAATATGGGGGGCTTACTATAACATTATTGTTACCGGCTTTGGGAACATGGCTCTAAGTGTGGACGGCTCCTATCAGTATTTGAAGGATCTTCTTGATTTTTGGAAGCTTCCCATGGTGCAGGAGCTGGACGGCAGTAATGAGAAGTTTGTAAATATGGTAAAGAGGATAAAGCTTGAGTGGCTTATCGTGGAAGATGGTATAGAGCGCGCTGATGAGGAGGTACAAAGGTTTTTCTGCGATTCTGCTGAGGAAGTTTTCCGAGAAGAAATGGAAAGTGTAGAATCCGTTTATGAGGCAAACAGTGAAGTATATTCTGCATACCTGCATGCCAAGATGCTTAAGGGCGAAATGACCTTGGATGAAATCGTGGATAGCTTTCTGGAATTTTATAAGGAGAAGCTGAAAATATGTCCGAGTGGAGAAGAGATAACAGAAGAGGAGGCATATTTTCTGGTTAATACGCCGCTTACCCTTGAACGATGGCTTAATCTGGGAATTGACAAAGGGAAGAGTGACTGCATCATGGAATATTTGAAGCAGCAGACCAAGGTTACCTGGTACAATAAGCTTGCGAATTTCTCCGCTCCATTTGTGAACGGGGTTATGGCGGAGTGGTGTTTTAAGCTTATAAAATATATTCACACGCAGGAGGAAAAAGAAGATTGTTTGTTCCACCTGCTGGTAAGGAGACAGCTTCCAACCTATCTTCATTCGGTGATGGTTGCCAATTTGTCGGAAGTATTGTGCAGGGAAGCATATAAGGAGGCTCCCCATCTTTTTGATGAATTAGAGGAGAGTGTGAAGGCGGACTTGAACGATTTTGTAAGAAAAAGTGCACTTTTACATGATGTGGGAAAGACTCAGATTACTGATATTGTAAATACCCAGGGGCGAAGGCTCTGGGACAGGGAGTTTTTGGGAATAAAAAAGCATCCTCACTTTGGTGCAGAAATGCTGGAGGGTGACCCCCATTTGCTTAAATATAGTGACATAGTCAAGGGGCATCATAAGTTTTTTGATGGAAGCGGCGGATATCCTACAGAGTTTGATAATACCAAATCTCCATACAGGGTGATTATTGACCTGATAACTATTTGTGACTGTATTGATGCGGCAACGGATCATTTGGGACGGAATTATAAGAGAGCCAAGACACTTGACGAGGTATTGGCAGAGCTGATAGAAGGAAAGGGAAGCAGATATAATCCGGAGCTGGTAAGTATTATTGAACAATCCCGGAAGCTGAGAAAAGAAATGGAATATATTGTTAACGAAGGACGCTTAGATATCATGTATCAGGCGTATCGTGAGAGAATGGATATCTAATAAAACCGTGCTGTTCAACAGAGTGTTGAATGGCACGGTTTTTCATATAGATGGTGCAGGGGAGCCTAGTCTGCCAGCTCATCAAATTCACAGTTGTCCAAAAATTCGTCAAAGGCTTCTGCCACCTTTTCATACTCCTCATCGTCCTCGATATAATCCAGAACCGGCTCCTCGTTAGGGTCATCGGGATTCTCACTGTAGCCGTAGAACCATACCTCCCCATCGTCGTTATTGCCATTCTCATCCAGAGGTAATAAAACTATGTAGTCCTTACCTTCCACTTCTAAGATAGTGATAATGGCACAGGTCACATTTTGTCCATCATCTAAAGTGAGTTCAACGGTCATTTCTTCATCCATATTGTCCTGTTTTCCCATAGTACTTCCTTTCCAAAATAACAGAAATTGTTTTAGTTTTCCCTGTTATTATAACTGATTGTAAAAATTGTTGCAATATTCTAAAAAGAGTAGTAGGTAAAATTGAAAAAAAAGTATATAATGTTATGGTAGAATAGGATGGTAAAGAGAAATGAGACAAAAGGTATATGGAGTATTGGTCATTGTATGGATGGTGGCCATATTTATGTTTTCTGCCCAGAATGCGGACGAGTCCTCACGGATGAGTATGGGTGTGGGTGAGACGGTTGGAAAGGTTTTTGTAAAGGAGTATGAGAGCTGGTCAGAAGAAAAGCAGCTGAGCTTTATTGACTCGGTGGAGTTTCCCATCCGGAAGCTGGCTCATGCTTCCGAGTATACATTGCTTGGCTTTTTGCTTATGGGAGCCTTAAATGGCAGAAAGAGCCGGGCACTTTTAACAGGAGTATTGTATGCTGCCAGTGATGAATTTCATCAGCTGTTTGTCCAGGGAAGAAGCGGACAGATTACGGATGTAATGATTGACAGTGGGGGAGTTATTCTTGGCGTTTTAATCTATTGCTTGTTTAGGAGGATAATCGGTGAGAAGAGATAAGGCTTATGGTATGACAGAATTTTTACTGCCCACGACCCTAGAAAACGTGGAGCTGGTTTTTTATGAAAAAAAAGGCCTTGCGGAAGTGAAGAGTGTGACAATGGAGAAGCTGTGCGGTGAAAATCTGGGGCGGGCATATCTTCCTGCAAAGGAAGCGAAAAGGTATGCTTACCATTATCGCAGCAAAGAATATTCATTTCCTGAGGAAAAAGGGGAAATGTATATAAAGGATGGGGAATTTGGAATGCCCGGTGCAGCTCCCTGTCGTCTGGCTTGTTTTGCAGAGCATGTCTTTGACTGGGGGGAGAGTAAAAGACCGGAGCTTTCCTATGAAGATATGATTGTGTATCTGGCTCATGTACGTGGGTTTACCATGCATGCTTCCTCCAAGGTACGTGGAAAGGGTACCTTTTATGGTATGATGCAGAAAATCCCGTATCTTAAGGAGCTTGGCATAACCACGGTGGAGCTGCAGCCCATCTATGAATATGAGGAGCTGGATAAAAAGGGTAAGGTAAACTATTGGGGCTACCAAAAGGGATATTATTACGCCCCCAGAGCTTGCTATAGCTACAGGGCAGATGCGGTGGGGGAGTTTAAGGCGCTTGTGAAGGCCTTTCATGAACAGGGGATGGAGGTTATATTACAGTTCTATTTTCCTGAGGAAGTGCCCCGTATGGAAATACCCAATATTTTGAAGTATTGGAGCCTTACCTATCAGGTGGATGGTTTTCATCTGATGGGAGATAACATTCCTGCAAAGGAGCTGGCTGCAGATGTGATTCTAAGCCGGCGTAAGCTTTGGTATTATGATTTCCCGGTGGAGGAGCTGTATTTAGGAAAGGAGAAGCCGGCAAAACGTGTGCTTGCCTCCTATCAGGATGGTTATATGTATGATATGCGTCGTTTGCTAAAGGGGGACGAGGGTTGTATTTATAATGGGGTGAAGCGTATGACCTATAACCCCAAGGGCCGGGCCACGATAAATTTTCTTACCAATTATTTCGGAATGACTATGTGGGATGCAGTGTGCTATGAGCGTAAGCATAACGAAGAAAACGGAGAAAAGAATAAGGATGGCAACGATTATAATGCAACCTGGAACTGTGGCGTGGAGGGAGCTGCCAGGAAAAAGCAGATTATAAGTCTTCGCAAAAAGCAGTATAAGAATGCCTTTGCTCTTCTTATGCTTTCCCAGGGAACTCCGCTTTTCTTTATGGGGGATGAGTTTGGAAACTCGCAGAAGGGAAATAATAATCCGTATTGTCAGGACAATGAGATTACCTGGCTGAACTGGAATGACATAAACCGCAATAAGGAGCTGTATTCGTATGTAAAGGAGCTGATTGCTCTCCGTAAAAGTCTGCCTGTGCTTCATATGGAAAAGGAATGTATGCTGATGGACTATTTGTCCTGCGGTTACCCTGACTTGTCCTTCCACGGAGAAGAGGCCTTTAAGCCCTCATGGGAGTACTTTAGCAGGCAGGCAGGCCTTTTATACTGTGGAGATTATGTGGGAGAGAAGGGGACGCTGGTGTACCTGGCCATCAACATGCATTGGGAGGAGGAGAGATTTGCCTGTCCCAAGCTAAGAAAAGGGATGGATATTTCCTGTATATTTACCACGGATGCGGATTGCGTGCTGGATAAGGAGCAGATTGTGCTGCCTCCCCGCTCCATATGCGTTTGTACGATAAAAAGAACGAGGTAGGGTATTTCTTTCTAAAAATAAATATGCTATCATAATATAGGTAGATAAAGATATAGGAGGCAAAAGACTATGGCAAAGGGAAAGTACGTAGCATATGTGTCCACGTATACTACAGGAGACAGCTATGGTATTCGTGTTTATGATGTAGATTTGGAAAATGGTAAATTTATAGAGAAGGAAAAGGTAGAAATTTCCAATTCTTCCTATGTAACCGTATCACACAACGGCAAGTATCTGTATTCCATTACGGATTTCGGTGTTGAAGCATATAAGATTTTAGGGGATGGAAGTCTGGATTTGATTAATTTTGCACCCATTAATGGTATGAGAGGGTGCTATCTGTCCACCGATTACACGGACCAGTATCTTTTTGTGGCAGGCTACCATGATGGTAAGCTGACCATGCTGAATCTGGGAGAGAATGGTGAGGTTGTAGGTATTTCGGATGAGATTTTCCACAAGGGTCTGGGAAGTCTTTCCGAGCGTAATTTCAGGCCTCATATCAACTCTGCAAGAATGACACATGATAATAAATATTTGCTGGTTGCTGACCAGGGGATGGATCATGTAAATGTATATGCGGTAGATTTAGTGAGAGGGAAGCTGCGTCTTACAGATGTAATCCGTAGTGAGCTGGAATCCGCACCGAGACATGTGAAGATTTCGGAGAATGGCAGATTTATTTATATTGTCCATGAGTGGAAATGTTTTATTGATGTATACGAGTATGAGGAGAAGGACGGTATCCCTTATTTTGAGAAGATTCAGACGGTACCCACGGTAGGAAAGGGTGCAGCCCAGGGGACGGCGGCAAGTGCACTTACCTTCTCTGAGGATTATAAGTATTTGGTAAGCTCCAATGCAAATGACAATAGTGTTATTGTATATGATGTGGATACAGAGACCGGACTGCTTACCACTAAGTTCTGTCTGCCTATCAGTGGAGAATATCCGAAGGATGCAGAAATGTTCCCGGGCAACAGGTTCCTGGTGTCCTTAAATCATGAGTCCAATACCATGACCTTTTTCAAGCTGGATTTGGAAAATAATAATATGACCATGCATGGTGCGCCTATTAAGATTAAAGAGCCCAATTGTGTGTTCTTCCACAAGTTAGCTTAATTATGTACATGAAAATGAGCTGTCGCAGTTGCGGCAGCTCATTTTATACTTATTTATAAAATTCTGTTAATGAATCCATTTTGGCTGACATATTTACCAGCAGGGCATCTAAAATAGTGATGGCAGTCATACATTCCATAACCACTACGGCACGGGGGACAATGATGGGGTCGTGACGACCCTTGATTTGGATTTCAATTTCTTCCCCGGATTTATTTACCGTTTTTTGTTTTTGGAAAATGGATGGGGTGGGCTTAACGCTGGCACGGATGATAATGGGACTACCATCGCTTATGCCACCTAAGATTCCCCCGGCGTGGTTGGTTCTTTTGGCTGTCTGTCCGTCTGCGGTACAGAAGGAGTCGTTATTCTGGCTTCCCAGAGCCTTTGCTACAGCGCAGCCGTCACCGATTTCCACTGCTTTTACAGCGCCTATGGACATGATGGCTTTGGCAAGGCAGGCATCTAACTTTTCAAATACCGGTTCACCGATACCGGCCGGCATACCGGCTACCACACATTCCATGACACCGCCTACGGAATCGCAGTTTTTCATGGCAGCCTCAAGGAAAGCCACAGCCTCTTTATCGGCATCGGCATCCGGCATTGCTGTTTTGGTTGACGTAATAAGACTTGAATCAAATTTGTCATAATCAATTTCGATATTACCGATGGAACGGGTATATGCCTTTACATAAATGCCCAGCTGATTAAGTATTTTACATGCAATGGCACCGGCAGCCACACGTCCGATGGTTTCACGTCCCGAGGAGCGTCCGCCGCCGCGGTAGTCACGGAAACCATACTTCTCATCAAAGGTATAATCCGCATGACCCGGACGATAGTAGGAAGCGATATCGCTGTAATCCTTGGAAATCTGGGAGGTGTTACGCACCAACAGGGAGATGGGGGTTCCGGTGGTTTTTCCATCAAAGACTCCGGAGAGAATTTCTACCTCATCAGCCTCCTTACGAGGGGTGGTGATATTACTCTGTCCCGGTTTTCTTCTGTTTAAATATTTCTGGATGTCCTCCTCGCAAAGAGGAAGTCCGGCGGGACATCCGTCCACCACCACACCAAGTGCTTTTCCGTGGGATTCACCCCAGGTAGTTATTTTGAAAATTGTTCCGATACTTGAACCAGCCATTTTATGTACCTCTCTGAATATAATACAAAGGCTATTATAACCAAGCAAAAAACAAATCGCAATTATTTTTATAAAAATGATGCAAGAAATTGTAACTTGTGTTATGATGACCTTGTCCATACGGTTGGATGTTTTTTTAGATAGGAGTTTTCATGATACAGATGATTAGCGGTAAACGGTTATCTCTTTTGGCGGTATCCGTTATTTTATTGATAATATATTCCAGTTTTTCTTTTGATAATCAGGATTCGGGAGAGTCCGGTAATTTGGAGCAGGATGTTTTTTCGATGGAAATTTATGATGTAGGAAATATTCTGGATATACCTGAAATGGAGACGGTATCTTCGGGAGATGCCTATGCTTCTTTTTCTAAGGATGCGTGGAATCTGATTCTTGTAAATAAGCAGCATCCCATTTCTAAGGATTACCCGGTAGAGCTGGGGCTGGCCGGGAGTATGGAGGTGGATGCCCGTATTGTGGACCACTGGTATGATATGAAGGAGGCTGCAGCAGAGGATGGAGTGACGATTCTTATTGCGTCACCATACAGAGATTATGACAGGCAGGTATATCTGTTTGACAAGAAGATAAAGAGTTATCTGGACCGGGGAATGAATTATCTGGAGGCCTATAAATATGCCAGTCAGATTGTAAACATTCCGGGAAGCAGTGAACATCAGACGGGGCTGGCACTGGATATTGTCAGCAACGATTATTCCAAGTTGAACGAGGGCTTTGCAAAGACTGATGCGGGTAAGTGGCTGGCTCAAAATTGTCAGGACTACGGATTTATTCTTCGTTATCCCAAGGGGAAGGAATATGTAACAAGTATTGATTATGAGCCCTGGCACTTCCGTTATGTGGGAGTGGAGGCAGCTACGATTATTATGGAAGAGGGCATTACCCTGGAAGAATTTATAGAGAGGTTGTAAAAGTATGTATAAAGTGATAAAAATGGAAGGAAGAGCTAAGCGTGGTCAGTTAACTACGGTTCATGGCACAGTACAGACACCGGTATTTATGAATGTGGGTACGGTGGCTGCCATTAAGGGTGCGGTTTCTACCCAGGATTTGGAAGAGATTAAGTGTCAGGTGGAGTTATCCAATACCTACCATCTTCATGTACGTACCGGAGACAAGCTGATTAAGGAGTTTGGTGGTCTCCATAAGTTTATGTCATGGGAAAAGCCCATTCTAACGGATTCCGGTGGATTTCAGGTATTTTCTCTGGCGGGACTGCGCAAAATTAAGGAAGAGGGTGTATACTTTAATTCTCACATCGACGGACGAAAGATTTTCATGGGGCCGGAGGAGAGTATGCAGATTCAGTCCAATTTAGGCTCCACCATCGCCATGGCTTTTGACGAGTGTGCGCCCAGTAAGGCGGACAGACAGTACGTACAGAATTCTGTGGAGCGGACCACCAGATGGCTGGAGAGATGCAAAACAGAGATGGCGAGACTGAATGGTTTAGAGGATACCGTGAATAAAAAT
>CAZOSU010000042.1:0-13173 GCA_964582515.1 uncultured Acetatifactor sp.
GGAGCCTGTACCCAGCCCTGCCGCTGGAAATATGCAGTGGTAGAGGAAAAGAGACCGGGGGAATATCTGCCGGTTTATGAGAATGAAAGAGGGACATATATCTTTAATTCCAAGGATTTATGTATGATTGAATATATTCCTGAGGTGGTTAACGCAGGAATAGACAGCTTGAAGATTGAAGGTCGTATGAAGACCGCTCTATATGTGGCGACGGTAGCGCGTACCTACCGTAAGGCTATTGATGATTTCTTTGCTTCCGAAGAGAAGTACCGTCAGAATATGTCCTGGTATCAGGAAGAAATTTCCAAATGTACCTATCGCCAGTTTACCACCGGATTTTACTTTGGAAAGCCGGATGAAAATACACAGATTTATGATTCTAATACCTATGTAAATGAATATATTTATCTGGGAATCTGTGAAGAGGTTCGTACAGATGGTATGGTCAGAATCGAGCAGCGTAACAAATTCTGCGTGGGTGACACCATTGAAATCATGCGTCCAAGTGGGGAAAACACGGTGGTTTCGGTGGAGGCAATGTTTGATGAAGAATTTACTCCGGTGGAGAGCTGCCCCCATTCCAAGCAGGCGATTTGGTTGAAATTGTCTCAGAAACCCAACAGATATGACCTGCTTCGTGTGAAAAGTGTGAATTGATTAGAGTGTGGGTGTTGTGGTAAAATATGTGCGATAAGAAAATCAAGCGACGCTAAGCGGCATTTGATAGAGGAGACATAAATAATGAATGAAAATATGAACGTGGAAGAAATCTTTGGCAGCAAAGCTTTTACCGTGGGAAAAATGAAGGAGCGCCTTCCAAAGGGTGTGTTTAAAGAAGTAAGAAATGTGATGGAAAATGGCGGTGAATTGTCCCTTGCTACCGCAGATATCGTTGCGAAAGCAATGAAGGACTGGGCGGTAGAGAATGGTGCCACACACTATACACATTGGTTCCAGCCGCTTACCGGTATTACCGCAGAGAAGCATGATTCCTTCGTAACCCATCCGGACACCGAGGGACGTATGCTTATGGAGTTCTCCGGCAAGGAGTTAATAAAGGGGGAACCGGATGCTTCTTCTTTCCCTTCCGGCGGTCTGCGGGCAACCTTTGAAGCAAGAGGATATACTGCATGGGACATTACTTCTCCTGCATTTTTAAAAGAGGATGCAACCGGTGTTATCCTTTGTATTCCTACCGCGTTCTGTTCTTATAAGGGAGAGGCTTTGGACACCAAGACGCCGCTTCTTCGTTCCATGGAGGCCGTGGGCGAGCAGGCACTCCGTATTATTCGTTTATTTGGCAATACCACTGCAAAGAAGGTAGTTCCCAGCGTAGGTATTGAGCAGGAATATTTTATCGTAGACAGGGAAAAATATTTACAGCGTGAGGATTTGATTTTTGCAGGTCGTACGCTGTTCGGCGCACCGGGGCCTAAGGGGCAGGAGATGGATGACCACTATTTCGGTACCATCCGCGAGAGAATCGGTGCATATATGAAGGATTTGAATGTGGAGCTGTGGAAGCTTGGTGTGACTGCCAAGACCCAGCACAACGAGGCAGCTCCTGCCCAGCATGAGCTGGCTCCAATCTACGAGACAGCCAATATCGCCGTAGACCACAATCAGATTATTATGGAAACCATGAAAAAGGTGGCAAACCGTCACGGTTTATCCTGCCTGCTTCACGAGAAGCCTTTTGCAGGAGTAAATGGCTCAGGAAAGCATGACAACTGGTCCATCACCACCGATACCGGTGTTAATCTGCTGGATCCGGGCGATACTCCTAATGAAAACATTCAGTTTCTTCTGGTACTGGCATGTGTGATTAAAGCAGTGGATACCCATGCAGATTTGTTACGCCAGAGTGCGGCAAACGTAGGTAATGACCATAGACTTGGCGCTGCAGAGGCACCACCGGCTATCATCTCCATATTCCTTGGAGAACAGCTGGAGGATGTGGTAAAACAGCTGGTAGAAACCGGCGAGGCAGCGCATTTAATCGAAGGCGGAAAGCTGGAGACCGGTGTTTCCACCCTTCCCGACTTTGAAAAGGATGCAACCGACCGTAACAGAACTTCGCCCTTTGCTTTTACCGGTAATAAGTTTGAGTTCCGTAGCGTGGGTTCTTCTGATTCCGTAGGACTGCCCAATACCATTTTAAATACCATTGTGGCAGAGGCCTTCTGCGAGGCAGCGGATGTGCTTGAGAAGGCAGAAGATTTCGAGATGGCAGTACATGACTTGATTAAAGAATATTTCACCAAACACCAGAGAATCATCTTCAATGGGGACGGTTACTCTGAGGCATGGGTGAAGGAAGCGGAAAGACGTGGACTTCCAAACTATAAATCCATGGTGGAGGCCATAGGAGCACTCACCACAGAGAAGGCGGAGAAGCTCTTTACCAAGTTCCATATTTTTACTAAGGTGGAATTGGATTCCCGTGCAGAGATTTTATACGAGACATACTCTAAGACCATCAATATCGAAGCCAAGGTTATGATTGATATGGCCAAGAAGCAGATTCTTCCGGCCGTTATGAAATATACCAAGCAGCTGGCAGATACGGTTATCGCTCTTCGTGAAGCCGGTACAGATGCGTCTGTGGCAGCAGAAACGCTGAATGAAATTACCGCAAAGCTTGCGGAAGCAAAGTATGCGCTTAAGAATCTGGAAAAGGCTATGGAAATCACCACCCGAATTTCAGGCAACAAGGAGCTGGCATTCTACTATAAGGATGCGGTGAGAAACTCCATGGATAACCTCCGCAGACCGATTGATGAGCTGGAAAGCATGGTGGAGAAGAAGGCATGGCCTATGCCGACCTACGCAGACTTGCTGTTTGAAGTGTAAGTGCACGTTCTTAAAATCTTGCAAGCAAGATTTTTCTTCCAGGCATTGCCATGGCGGAACTTTTTGAAAAATATATAAAAAAGGTGTTGACATTCATCCGTGAGTTTGATATTATAATCAAGTCGCTGATGAATGCGACACATACATAGGGATATCGCCAAACGGTAAGGCAACGGACTCTGACTCCGTCATTTCAAGGTTCGAATCCTTGTATCCCTGCTTTGAGGCTCAGTAGAGAAATCTACTGAGTTTTTTTGTTATCAATTTTTTGATAAGGACAAAGCACTGTCTATGTACTGTGGCATACTGTGATTACAAGAATGTGATTTGAAAAGATTTTCAGGGATAGTTCCCTGTTGCAATAGGTGATTGCTATGGCGCATGAAAGTGGAAAAGAGAGAGAAAGAGAGTGGTTGACCGTGGAGTTGGCAGAGGAATATAGAGCCAAAGCGCGTTCTCTGCCGGTCTCCGGAGAACAGGATATTGGAGAACGGAGAAGGCTGCGGCGGTAATGTATATTATTATATTTCTTCTGTGGGCAGGAAAGTTATCCATGCCCATTGGGAAAATCACCCTTATGGGATATAGTAAATTATCCACCCGAACCTGGCAGGAGGCTATGGAGCTAATGGCATTTTGCTTTTTGCCTGAAATCCTTGTAAGCCTTTTGGAGAAATGCTGTGTAAAAAGGTGCATAGTATTATCGGCTGCGGCAGAAGCGTTGCGAACTTTGTTGGGAGCGCCGGCTATGGCAACTATGGGAGTAGGAATGGCGGTAGTAGTGCTGGGGGCAGAGTCCGTAGGAGCAGCAGGGAAAATACCGGTGATAATACTTGCACTACCCATGCTACTCTATGCCCTTATCGTCATTTTTCAACATCTGTGGTCTGTTGGAACAGCTCCCCAATGGGAACGTTGAGGAGCTTACTCAGCTTATCCAGATTTTCGAAACGAATGCCGGAGGTTTCGTTGTTGACAATTTTATTAAAATTTTGATAGCTCATATCCATTTGCTTGTAGAGCCAGTATTTCGTGTGGTTCTGTTCTTCTAAAATTTCTAAGATTCGTAAGCGTACCATGTTCATCTCCTTATCTTTACAATTATATCCAAAAAGAAATTCATGAATAACTTATGTGCAGAATAACTAATGTATACATTAGATAATGACGATAAATAATAAATAGGAAATTGTCTGACAATAGATTGTAAGATGATATTTTGAGTGATAAAATTGTCCATATAGATTTAGGACAAAAGTATCAGATGGACAGTTTTTGTCCAGATAAAGAGGTATCCTAAGGATAAGAAGTGAGAGAGAGGTACCGCATATGGACATGGAGAAGAAGGATAAGTTGGAGCGGGTGTTATCTATTTATACGAAGCTAATGAATGGTGCAATTGTTTATAAAGTAGAGGAAGCCAATCGATTTGGTGTGAATGAAAAGAGCATCCAGCGGGACATCGAGGACATCCGTTGTTATCTGGAGACAGCGGCGGAGGATGCCGGGATTGATAACACCGTAGTCTATGACAGATTGCAGAAGGGCTACCGTCTGGAGCAGTCTTATCGTACCAAATTGAAGAATAGCGAAATACTTGCTATCTGCAAGATATTGCTGGATAGCAGAGCGTTCACCAAGGGAGAAATGGATGAGATGCTCCGCAAGCTGATTGACTGCTGCGTGCCGAAGAAGAATCAGAAGCTGGTGATGGATTTGATTCGTAATGAGGCATTTCACTACATTGAACCTCAGCATGGGACCATCTTTATCGATAAAATGTGGCAGCTGGGACAGGCAATCACCGGCTACAATTATGTGGAGATTACCTACCGCAGGATGCGGGATAAGGCACTGGTGAGGCGGAAGATAAAGCCGGTGGCGATTATGTTTTCGGAATACTACTTTTATGTGACCGCTTTTATTGATGATGAAAAGACCAGACAGGATTTCGAGGTGCTGGACGATGCCTTTCCCACCATCTATCGCATAGACAGGATTCAGGATATGAGAGTTCTGGAGGAGAAATTCCACATTCCCTACAGTAGCCGTTTTGAGGAAGGGGAATTCCGCAAACGCATACAGTTCATGTATGGTGGCAAGCTGCAACGAGTGAAGTTTGAATATCGGGGTGAGGCAGTAGAGGCGGTGTTGGACCGACTTCCTACGGCGAAGATTCTGGATGAGAAGGAGGGCGTGTACACGATTACCGCGGAGGTCTTTGGTAAGGGTATTGATATGTGGCTGCGGAGCCAGGGGGAGAATGTGAAGGTTATACAGTAGAAACGTATATACGGAGGAAGAAAAATGGTAGAGGTTACAATTTATTATCGACACAGTGGGGGGAGGAGATTACAGAGCTGATTTGTCAATATAATAATGTATAATGAAGTCTGGGAAAAATAGGATGTCTGCATTCCAGACAGGTATATGAGAACAAGAAAGATTTACTGTTTTGTTCAAAGAACAGAGGAAGTTGGAAACAAAATGAACCAGAAAAAACTAATTATATGGGAGGTTATATATGAGTAAGAACGTTTTACAGATGAAGTATCATGCTGCTAAAAAAGAGGTAAGTTTTAAGCGATTTCAGGATGGAGAAGAAATAGCGATAAAGGCAGGTGGAGCGTTGTCTAAATATGTCAACATGAAGGGGAAGTTTGTTCTTCAGGATTTTGGAAATACATTTTTTATGGATATTGCGAAAGTGTTTGACGGAATTAAAAATGTTGAGATTGATGCAATAATGACAAAATTGGATTATGAGGATTTGGAGCAGATGATTGAAAATTATAATCAAGACCCAAAAAGCGAAAGTACTTTCTTACCTACATTACTTGCTGAACTTCCAGATATGAAAAAAACATATGAAGAGGTAAAGAAGTTTGGCGAGAAGGCAGCAGGTATTCTTGGAAGTCATAGGAGTAAGTTATTTGATTTACCTTTGGATAATGAGAATGTTAAGAAGAGTGTAGAAAGTTTTGCAAAGCAAATTGATGCTGAGATTAAAAGCATAGAAGAAAAGATAAATAGCCTTAGTGACAACAGAGTAAGTTTATGCTTTACAGGTGTTTATAGTGCAGGTAAATCTGCTTTGATAAATGCGTTATTGGGATATAAGATTCTTCCCGAAGATATAAAGTCAGAAACGGCAAAGATGTTCCGTATATATAGTCCGGCATTAGGAGAGAAAGTAAAGATAATTTTTGATATATGTAATGTATATACCGTATTGGTATGGAATGAGAAAGATAGCGGTTTTGAATTTAAAAAAGGTCCCTCTGAGAATGTTACGAGAAAAGAAATACAATTGCTTCTGAATGATATTAAGAAACAAGGAAAGAGACAGGATGAGCAAATTAAATGTATTTTGGACAAGCTGAACGCATACGAAATGGTGTCATCAGAAATCAAAATTGAGTTCCCGGTTCCATTAGACAAAGATACGGTTCAGTTCACAATTTATGATACTCCAGGAACGGATAGCAATTATGCGGCTCATCAACATGTGTTAACAGAAGCACTTGAAAATCAAACACAATCAATTCTTATTTTTGTTGCTAAGCCAGATGGATTGGAAGGTTCTGGGAATAATGCTCTTTTAAATTATCTTAAGGAAGCAGAGAATAAAAACAGCAAGACAAGTATTGATATAAGCAGATCCTTGTTTGTAATTAATAAAGTTGATGGACAGACGGTAGATGCGAGAAAGACCCTTCAGCATCAGGAAATCAAGGATCAGGAAGACGGAGAGTTTACAATTAAGCTTGAGGATAAAAAATTATTCTTTACATCGGCTTTGTATGGTTATGTAGCGAAGGCTATTAAAAATGGAACAGCTTCTCCGCAAGAACAAGCTTTGATTATTGCTGGAAAGGCTATTCTTGCTACGGATGGTAATCCTATGAGCTATTGTTTTAGGGAAAATAGATGTGCCTCGTCTGAATATGCAACTAATACAATGGTTAAAAAATGTGAAGATACATTAGCAAAGGCTATTGAAGAAAATAGCGATGCAGATATTGTTTCTGTTTGTTCTGGCTTATATGCTTTGGAAACAGAAATTTTGCAATATGGCGAGAAGTACGCGGCAGCTGTAAAGGCATTTGCGATTATTGATAGTGTTGATAAAGCCTTAGCTAAATTAACTAACCAGGCATGCTCTTTGAGAGATAGTAATCAGGAAGAAATAGCGGCTATTGAAAGAAATATTGAAGAATTGAGAAAAACAATTAATGATTCGATTGAGGGGGAGTATCGAGAGCGAACCATTTCTGCAGACAGGGCTATACCAGAAGAAATACGAGAAAAACTGAAGATTGATAGAAAGACATTAAATAGTTCGCTTGTTGGTAATGTGGAGATATATCTTAATAAGACCTTAAAGGGTGTGTTTTTTGGAAGAGGAAAGGTTAAGTTTAAGGAGTCGGATAAGACAAAGATAAAAGATGGAATAAGTGGCATTATTACAGAATTCACTAATAATTTTATGGCAGAAAGAGAGGCTTTACTAACAGTAGAAAGAGATGCTTTTATGGAAGCGGTAAAAAAAGCTATAAATGAGAATGGCAATATTTCTGATGCGGCTAAAAAGTTTTTCCAAGATATTCCTAAGCCGGATGTGACAAGAAGTAGAGGAATTACCAATCTTGATGGAATATATAATTCTAACAAGAGAACAGAAAAGGTATTTTTCTTTTTTGAAAAAGAACGATTGGACAAAAAGTCATTTATTGCTGATATAAAGGATAGTTTACAAACTATCGCGACTGATATGGCAAATGAATATGCGAAGGATTATCAGAAAGCTTTAGAAACAATCCTTATGGCTATTAAGAGCAACTTTGAAGAAAATCTTGCACAATATTCATTGCATATGAAAAATATGATTGATAATAGAGCTGTTATGCAGAAGTTAGGAGATAAAATTGAAGATGCAGCAACTGACTTGATTGAGTGCGAGGATGACTTGAATTCTATTATATGGAAGGAGGTTTAGTGATGATTGACATTAATAGATATATTGTTGATGGTTCAGTTAAACGAGACAGAATCGTGTCAGATATTAAACGAGGTAGGATATCCCAAAAGGATATTATTGAATTGAATCAAAATAAGGAGATAGAAGCTGCTTATTTTGGGAAAACAAATTTAGAAAAAATTGATAAAAGATTATGGAACGTAAGTTATCTGGATGAATTATCTTTGGCGGCTGTAAGTGAAACGTTTTGTGTAGAGTATTTGCTGTATTTGAATGAGGTGGCTCAATATGTAATGGCTAAGGACAAAAAGAGGGAACGTGATAACAAAATACTTAAGGGTGTATCAGTTGGTGCGTTGGTTATGCTTTTAGTAATTTTGTCCGTTGTATTCGTTGCATCAAAAGTGAAGTAACAGTGAATTATTTTGTTAGTAGTATTGAACTTGCAGAAAATACGTATCTGTGTTTAGTAAAGGTGTTAAGTTAAGGTGGTGAAAATATGGAATCTGTTAAAAAACAAGAAGATAAAAAGCCGAATGAACAAGTGTTATTAGATAACATTGGGAAAATAGCATACACCCTTGATAGAGCCTATATGCCAAGGTTGGAGAGGGATTATGGTGTTTTATATTTTGATGAAAAGTACAATCAAAATAAAGAAATTTCATACGGAAGTAATGTAAGGGCTGTTAAGGTTAATAAGTGGTTGTATGACAAAGAACAAGAACCTGGAGAGTGTTTTAAGAATCTATTAAGTACATTTGCAGATGGTGACCATACAATAGCACTTGTGGTGAAGAGAACACCTGCAAAATCTGAAATGTATTTTGTAGTAAAAAATGAGGGCAAAGGAAGGAATAATGAATCTAGAGATAACGTTGAACTTTTAGATGCAGCTATCCATGGTAATTTTCCAGGAACTCATACAGAAATTATTAAGGATGAAGAAACAATTAAGAAGTTATTTAGTAATGAGGAAATGGTAGAAATAGATGGTCAAAGGGTAAATCAAGTTAATTCAGTGGCATTGTTTGCCAATACTCCATCACAATATTCGGAAAAATATGTAACTCAAGGCTTGGATAAGTTGTTGAATGGAATAGTCCCAAAAACAGATAAGGATTCATATACAGTTGTTTTTTTGGCGGAATCCGTATCGCAATCAGACACAAGAGAAATTATGTCTGGTTACGAAGAAATTGCATCGGCAATTAACCCATTTGTTCAATACCAATTCCAAATGGGAGCAAGTGAAGTAGAAACAAATGGAGAGATGAGTTCTATTTCAAATGGAACAAGTACAACAAATTCGGTATTTAAAACACATTCTGTCAATATTGGGGCAAATGGTGGTATTAGTAATAGTCATACTGATTCGGAGACAGAAATTCATACCAAAACAGTAACAAAAGATAGAAGACCTGCCACAAAGGTTGCGTTTGAAGCTGGTGGAGCTCTTGTTGGAGGAGTGGCAGGCTTTTTTGTGGGAGGTCCTGCAGGGGTAATTGCAGGAGCTAAAGCAGGATATAAAGCAGGAGGTAAAGTTGGACAAGTAGCAAATGGTTTCCAAGAAGTCAAGTCAACGGCAGATGCACTTAGCAAAGCAAAGAGTGATACATCGGGAAAAAATGCTGGAGCAAGTTTTGGTTATGGATACAGTTGGGGAACCTCGAAGTCGATTACGAATTCAACTACTAGTACAGAAGGTAGAAGTCACAGTATTGCTTTAGGTACATCGGAAAGTACAACATATACATATAAGTCATATATGGTTTCTAATCTTATTGAGAGACTTGAGAACACTATGGAGCGAATAAATATAAGCCAAGCTACTGGTTTATGGAAGTATTCTACATATGTGATGGCATTTGATTCAACTACTAGTAAGAGCGTTGCTAATTTCCTTAAAGGAATTACACAGGGTAAGGAATCATATATTGAGCCAACAGTAGTTCAAGAGTGGCAAAGAAAAGAAGGACCCTCATGTGCTTTTTCTGAGATAAAAAAATATGTATCACTTTTCTGTCATCCTATTTTTGTGACAGCGACTGAAGAACAAAAGGATGTGATGATGGTTACTCCGACGTCTTACGTAGGTACGGAAGAATTGTCTAATGTTATAGCATTTCCTAAGAAATCTTTACAAGGTATACCTGTGGTTTCGGGTGTTTCGTTTGGTAGGGAACCATATTCTCTTACTCCGATTGAGAAAAATTTACCTATAGGAAATGCATATCATTTGCATGAAAAAATTGAGAATCAGGAGATATTATTGTCAGCTTCGGAGTTGTCAAAACACACTTTTATAACAGGTTCAACAGGTTCGGGAAAATCGAATACTGTATATTGGCTTTTAGAACAATTGGTAAAACAAGAGAAAACATTTTTGGTTATTGAACCTGCTAAGGGAGAATATAAAAAGATGGTGGGTCAAAATAACAATGTTACCGTTTATGGCACTAATCCATTAAAGACAGATAGTAAGTTGTTAAGAATCAATCCATTTAGTTTTCCGGTTGGAGAAATTCATATTTTAGAGCATCTGGATAGGCTGGTTGAGATATTCAATGTATGTTGGCCTATGTATGCAGCAATGCCGGCGATATTAAAAGATTCGATTGAACGAGCTTATATTGCCGCAGGATGGGATTTGATTAATTCTGAGAACAAGTATAGCAATGAATTATTTCCTACATTTGGGGATGTGATGATTCAAATTAAGCAAGTACTAAATGAGAGTGATTATTCAGATGATAATAAAGGCGATTATACAGGCTCATTAGTTACAAGAATAAAATCACTTACTAATGGAATAAATGGTTTAATATTTGCTTCAGATGAAGTTCCTGCAATGGAGTTATTTGATGAAAATGTGGTTGTTGATTTGAGTAGAGTAGGTTCTAGTGAGACAAAATCTCTCATAATGGGAATACTTGTATTAAAACTGCAAGAACATAGAATGTTGAATTCAAAACCAGATGATGGTTTGCGGCATGTAACCGTCTTAGAAGAGGCTCATAATTTGCTTAAGAGAACTTCAACAGAACAAACGAGCGACAGTTCTAACCTATTGGGAAAATCAGTTGAGATGTTATCAAATGCTATAGCTGAAATGAGAACTTATGGAGAAGGTTTTATTATTGCGGATCAATCTCCGGCGTTATTGGATATGTCTGTTATAAGAAACACTAACACAAAAATCATCATGCGATTACCTGACTATGAAGATCGAGTTTTGGTAGGTAAATCTGCTGGATTGAATGATGAACAGATAGACGAATTAAGTAGGTTGGAAATGGGTGTTGCATCTATTAATCAGAGTGGATGGATAGAGCCGGTTCTTTGTAAGGTTACTGATTACAAAATGGAGGGTGATTTACTTAGAACTAAAAGTAATGATGTCAAGACATATGATGTGGATGATTCCAAGAAGGAAGATGCTGAACAGGGTTTATTGGATTTGCTGATGAAAAAAGAAATCTATAGAAAATGTGACAGAACGGATATTGAGAATTTGAAAGAAACAATAATCTTGTCCGGTCTTGATGCAGTAGTAAAATGTGAATTTTTAGATTATTTGTCACAGAATGGAGAACGCGCATTGAGTTCTTTACGGAAATTAGTTTATGATTTCTTTGATGCATCAAATGCGTTTGAAAAAAACAAAAATATCTCTTCAGATATTCATGAGTGGGTTTTGGGAGTTGTATCCAATCTACAGCCTTCTGTTGAGAATTATAGTAATCAAGAAGTTAATTTGGTTATATCACTTATTATGTATGAGCATGCAAGAAGGAATGTTCAATATAGACCACAGTTATTGAGATTTACAGAAGAATATATGATGAAAGGTAGGGTGATATAATGGCTGAAATAGGAATAAATGAAAGCAAAGTTGATGTCCCTAAGGTACTGGATATCAAGCCTAATTCTGAAATTAGCATGGATGATTGCAATCATTTTTGGAACGATGTTTTTGGAAAAGAGATAACGCCGGAAGAAGTTCCGAGAGGGGAAAACCCGAAGAGCATCTTTGAATCTGCTATAGAATCGGTAAAAGATTTCTGGGACGATATTTTTTCTGAAACTATAGAAGAAAATGCGGAAGAAATAGCGGATGAAGGTCTTACGCAAGAAGAAAAGGACTTAATAAAACAAGAAACCGGGTGGTCGGATGAAATCGTTGATGCTATTCGAAATATGGATGAATATAAGATTTATAAGGATGCTGGATTGGTTGAAGGAGAGGTCAATGGAAAGAAGTGTTTGATGAGAGCAGACATTGATTGGGAGCAAAAGGATCAATTCGGAAGTACGAATAGGGAGCGCGTCGCAGAAGGTTATGCTCCTCTTGATAAAACCGGAAGGCCTATTCAATTACATCACATAGGGCAGCATACGGACTCACCATTAGCAGAACTTACCTTTAAGGAACATAGAACCGGTGGTAATGACACAATTCTTCATGATAAAACCAAGGAAACAGAAGTTCATGGAGAAGGAAATAATTGGGATAATGAAAGAAAGGATTATTGGAAAAATAGACAACCAGATGGAGGTGGAGTACATGAATAAAACAATTGAAATGTTTTCAAAAATTGAAGGTCTAAAAGCGCTTGGAGGTTGCTCGGAAGGAGAAGTGCAAGTGGCGGAAAAGTCACTCGGCTTAGTTTTTCCAGAGGAATACAAGGACTATTTGCTAGGGTATGGAACGGTTCGATTTAACGGAATAGAATTGTGCGGTCTCAATGTAATGGGATACCTAAATGTAGTGGAAGCAACAGAGCAAGAAAAGAGTATAAATGACTCGTTTCCTGACAAGATGTTTGTGATCGAAGACTTAGGTGTAGATGCTAAACTAATTGTAGGAGATGAAAAAGGATGCATTTACTTATTACAGAGAGACAAAAAACGTTTGGTATGTACCTCGTTTCTTGAATATATTGAAAAATGTCTGCATAGATAATAAGTGAAAAATGATGATATTTATGTTTCTGCAAGGTGCATTAGGCTAAAGATTTTTGATATACGGAAGAGTTATCAATAAAAGAGCAAGACGGTGGCAGATAATTTGGAGAATTAAAAATAATTTGTTTAATTAAAATCCCTTTGCCTGAATTTTTTCAAGAGCTGACGGATGTAGTTATCGATGCTCCGGATAATCCATTGAATGACATGAAAAGAATCCACAACAGAAACTGCATTGGGAAAGTATTTGTCTACGTAGTCAATGTACTGGTTATACATGTCGGAGATAAGATATTTCACACCAAATCTTTCTTCTGTGTTGTCCAGCAAATTAAAAGGAGCTTCTTTAGTCAGATTATTTTAGCCCATTT